>CAKTCH010000189.1 GCA_934538895.1 uncultured Alphaproteobacteria bacterium | reverse complement strand
CCATTACGCCTACCTGAAGATTTCCGAGGGCTGCAACAACCGCTGCACCTTCTGCATTATCCCCTCTTTGCGCGGCGACCTCGTCAGCCGCCCGGCCAACCACATCATGTACGAAGCCGAAAATCTGGTGAAGGCAGGCGTCAAAGAAATCCTCGTCATTTCGCAAGACACGTCAGCCTACGGCGTCGATATCAAATACGCCGAAAGCAAATGGAAAGACAAAGCCGTTAAGGCAAAATTCTATGACCTCGCCGAAGCGCTCGGTTCACTGGGCGTATGGGTGCGGATGCACTACGTCTACCCCTATCCGCATGTCGATGAGGTCATCCCGCTGATGGCCGCGGGCAAAATCCTCCCCTATCTCGACATCCCGTTCCAGCACGCCAGCCCCAAAGTGCTGAAGGCGATGAAGCGCCCCGGCAACGTCGAAAAAGTCACCGAGCGCATTAAAAAATGGCGTGAAATCTGCCCCGACCTCACCATCCGCTCCACCTTCATCGTCGGCTTCCCCGGCGAAACCGAAGAGGATTTCCAGATACTGCTCGACTGGATCAGGGAAGCGCAAATCGACCGCGCCGGCTGCTTCAAATACGAACCCGTCGCCGGAGCCATCGCCAACGAAATCGAAGGCGCTGTTCCGGAAGACGTAAAAGAAGAACGCTACCAACGCTTCATGGAAGCCCAGCAAGCCGTCAGCACCGCGCGCCAAGAACGTAAAATCGGCCGCACCCTGCCCGTCATCATCGACATCGCCGACGGCGAAGGCGGCGCCGATGGCCGCTCCCAAGGCGATGCCCCCGAAATCGACGGCAAAGTCTATCTGCGCGACGTCCCCGCAGGCGTGAAACAAGGCGACATCGTCAATGTCTTGATCGAGGATGCGGATGAGTATGATTTGTTTGGGGTGATTGTATCGTGATCATTTCAATTCTTATATATTTTCTGGCATTCAGTGCATTCTCATGCGCCAGCAGCACTGAACTGAAATCAAGAGGCGAAGCCGCAAACAGACCCTATAATGACAAACCATTAAAAATAGCAGGGTCTCTATCTTTTTTAGGCATTATCACAACCCTTGTATTAGCATGGCTCGATTTGGGGTGGGGTTACGCTCTCTTGACGATGATAATCGCCGCAGCACTCTCTGCTCTATGGGCAATCCCTCTTAAAAAAGCCGATACTACACAAAGAATATTCATCCTTTTTTCTATAGGGCTAATCTGCATAGTAGTCGCGCTGGTTAAGTAGGCGCGTCACGAAATAAAAAATACCAATGCTATAATTTTCCTTCAATAACGCGCCTGAACCATTCAGCCAGTTCATCCTCGGAAAGATCACCAGCAGCAAGCGCCAGAATTGTCGTGTATGCATCAATCTCAGATGCGGTTATCGTGTAGCCGTTCAACTCAACGAAAACAAAACTGACGACTAAAGCCGTGCGCTTGTTACCGTCAATGAATGGGTGATCGGTAGCAATACCATACGCATAAGAAGCCGCCATCGCTGCCACATCGACTTGCCCGTCACTATAGGAAAATAAATTTTGCGGCTTTGCCAAGGCAGACTCTAAAAGCCCTATATCTCTTACGCCAATACCGCCAATATGTTCAGCAAGCTGACGCTCGTGGAAAGCAACAGCCGCTTCAAGGCTGATCCAGAAAGGTTCCTGCATAATAAATTACTCAGCCAGCTTTTTAAGCGTATTCCGGTAACGGCGCATGATCGACTCAGCCGCATCCATCTGTTTTTCAAACGTCGGATCATAACTCCGCACAGAAAAACCATCCGGTGTTTCTGTCACGAAAAGCTGGTCGCCTTCTTTCACATGCATACGGGCAAGGACTTCCTTGGGCAGGATAACCCCTTCGGAATTGCCGATTTTGCGGATAGTCAAAGTTGTCATAGCTGAACCTCACGTTAAAACAAATGTTATAACATCATTATAACAAAAGTTATAACATAAGGCAAAGTCAGGCTAACACACTGTTAAACCTGAGAAATAAGTAGCCCGATACTGATATAAATCGCCGCCAGCATCGCGCCGATGGCGATATTCTTGTCATTGACGATTTCATGGGTCAGATCCACCTTCATCAGGATGATACGTTGCGCGATCTGGCATAGCACCTCCCACACCGCCACGACGATCACAGACGCGACCGCCCATGCCAGCAGGATCGGGCCGACGCTGTATTCTTCGTACACCACGATATGCGCCGCCGTGGACATGGCCAGCGCCGTGCCGATTTTCTGCCCCGCGAATTTCAGGCCCATGGCGATATTGCCCTGTTTCAATTGCGTTTGCAGGCAATCACCGCAATTCACCTTGGGAAACAGGCGGATGCGCAGGATCGTCATAAACGCCAGAAAAGCCTGGGATACCGCAAACCCGCCAAACAGCGCGAACATCGTATCCATCGAATAAGCCGGAACCCAGATCATCACCACATAGATAATGATAGCCGAAGCAATCACGTTACCCGCGTCGGCAATCGCCACCGCCTTGTTCCCCGCAAGGATTTCCTGACGCAGCGTAATCCTGGTCAACACCAGCTTGCTCAGGACGAAACGCGTAACCATCATCAGCGCGATGCCGGTCAGGCCCAACGCCGCCACCTCGATAAACGAAGGCACGCCGTTATTGTCGGGATCGCCATAAACCGCGCCGCCCAGCATGATCGCCACCCCCAGCATCGCCCCCGCCAGCGAGATGCCGAAAGCGGGATTGTCGCGTATGGAAAGCTCTTTCGTCGGATTCACATGGATGATCGCCGCCGAAAAAAACTTCAGCGATACGAACAAGGCCAGCACCACCGCCAGATTAAGCAGCAATACACCGTTGTAATAATGATCCCAGTAAATCAGATCCATGGCGGGCCTCTCCGAAACGCTTAAAATAGAAAAATGAAGGTGCGGCAGTCTAACCTCTCAGGAAGCCACCAAATTTTCCAGAGTCTGAATTACCTTGACTTTATCCACAACGCCGTGGTTTATAGGGTCAGCATAATGGTTCAGGGTCGCGCATTTCCTCGCTTTTATTGGAAATCCAGACGTGAAACCCGCGATCTCGGCGACTTTCCTTTTAAAATCAAAGGATAAACAAGGTTTCCGGCATCAACCGCCTGCGAAACCCCGTAAACGCGCCGGAAAGTCCGTCGCGTGGGAAACCTTTGTTTTGAAAGTAAGCACTATGAACGCACCTGCCAACGCCGCAGCCCTCCAGCCTGTGGATAATTCCGTTGATAACCAAGAGAACGACCTGTTGAAACAATCCGCCGCCGCCGGCGTGAAATTCTCCGATTTCGACCTGCCGCCCGCCGTTCAGGCCGCGCTGGCGAAAATGAACTATGAAACCCCGACCAAGATTCAGGCGATGGCCATTCCCGTCGCGCTGACAGGCCGCGACATTCTGGGTTCCGCGCAGACAGGCACCGGCAAGACAGCCGCCTTTTCGATCCCCATGATCGCCAGCCTGATCGCCAACCCGCAAGCCATGGCCCTCGTGCTGGCCCCCACCCGCGAACTGGCGGCGCAAACGCTCGACGTCGTGCGTAAGCTGACCAGCGACCAGCGCGATCTCAAAACCGCATTGTTGATCGGCGGCGAAGCCATGGGTAAGCAATTCGACCAGCTGCGCCGCAACCCGCGCATCATCATCGGCACGCCGGGCCGCATCAACGACCATTTGCGCCGTAACGGCAAGCTGCTGGCGAAAGTCAGCTTTATCGCCATCGACGAAGCCGACCGGATGCTCGATATGGGTTTCGCGCCGCAGATCGACGAAGTGCTGGCCTGCGTCAACAAGG
>CAKTCH010000188.1 GCA_934538895.1 uncultured Alphaproteobacteria bacterium | reverse complement strand
GTATTATGGCGCGAATTGAACAGGCGGGCGCGTGCTTACAGGCGGAACAAAAGCTGGTGGTTCTGGTGGGGGAGACGCATTCCGTTGCCAGCCACAGATTGTTGCAGATGCAATTGATTGCCCGCCTTCATGAGCGCATGGCCGCACAAGGGAAGGAGATAGCCGCCGGTTTCGAGCTGCCGCATAACTTTGCGACACAAAAAATGGCCGGTATGAAGATTCCGCCCTTATCGCCCCTGATGCAGGATTGCCTTAAACGCCACATGGGCAGTTCCGGTTTGATCAGGGCTTTTCTGGATGACAATCCGTTGACTGAGGCGCCGCGCAGCAAGTCCTTCCTGCTCCATAATATAGGTGCACGCGATATTTCAACGCGCTTTCACGATGTCGCCGTCAGCTATCAGGCCGAGGGCATGGACGGGTGTGCGGGTATTCCATGCTTTGACCAGAGCGATACAGCTACGCGAAATCTTACTGCAACGCTGTCGCCGCCTGAAGACGTTATCTGCGAGAGCGCTCTGGGCATGAAACTGCGCAACGATTTTATGGTGTGTAATGTGAGTGCCCATATACAGGCCGTAAAGCCCGATATTTATATGCACATAGCCGGTTCGGCCCATATTCTGGGCGATCATGGTGAAGAGCTTGCCTATGAAGACAGCTTGCACAAGCAATTGCTGGACCGGGGATATGCCGTTTTAAGCGTTGTGTTGCTGGAGGGCGGTGTTATGGGGATGGACCACTGGCAGACGTCGGTGCTTTCCCGCAGGGCGCAGGAAGAGGGATTGCCGGATACGGTTCTTGTGACGGATATGGCGCGGCAGCGTTTTTACAGTCATGAGCCGGATAAGGAATGTCAGTTCATCAAATCGGTGATGTTGCAATCGGCGGCGCACGATGTCGCACGCCCCATGCATCAGAAAAGCTGGAAACGGCAGGTCCTTGCCTTCAAGAATGAGGTTCCCCGTTGGATCGCTGGCGCCCGCGAGTCTTGTCGCAATGAGATTCTCGCGCGGAATATGGCCGTTCCTTTTTAAATAATATTTTCTATTAAACCGATTCGTGGGCTGCAACACTGCAATGCCCTTCGTCAATTGCCTGAATCCCATTTTTTGTGGATGATTTTTTCTTATCCACAAGCCAGAGCGGGTGATTCCGGAAAGAAAGCCTGTTTTTAAGATTCCTTTAAATCTTTCCATCGAAGCTGTGGATATAGAGTTGAACGAAGGCCATGAACAAGAGCCATAAACCGTTGGAAGCGCTGAGCAGAGTGTTTCCGACAAAGGAGGATCACATGAAATACGACCACTTTGACAGGTACTGGGTGGAAAGCCTTGGCGGCGATCACAGCGAATTCATCTATAATAAGGATCATATTACGCTGCCGTTGCCACCGGCCACGAACGGCGACTCCCGTTTTGAAATGGAAGCTTATGCGCGGTTCATGCGCCATTTACGCCATGTGCCCAACAGCCGGATGGAAATCAAGATTTTGTCCGCTATTCAATTCACGGCGGACATCATGGATCATGGCGACGCTTTGGTTGCGAAAACGCTTGTCGATCTGGGCTTGCGCGCGCCGCGCAAGGCGTTCCCGGTCACGTTCCTTGATTTTGCCGATAAATGCGTCCAGCGCCGCGACTGGCCTGCTGCCGGTTCGGTTCCCCCGGCAACCGTTCTTGCGCTCAAAGAGCACTGGGATTTTATCGGCGAAAACAGATTTGCGGCGGCGGCGCGCGCGCATTACGCCGTATTTAATGAGAATTTCTATGTCCGGGCGTAACGCATGGGCATAAGATCGTGTTCTATAAACTGAAAGGAACGGTGTCAGTGCCGTTCCTTTTTATTTGCTCGCTATTCCTGCAATGACGATAGGAAAATTATTGCTGCGGGTATTCGGCATTGGTCGCCGGGGTGGAGAGCAGGCGGCCAATCAGGCCGTCGATGCCGCCGCCCGAATGCATGGCTGGCGTGACGCCGTTATTGCCGATGCCGTCGTTATAACCGGCGCTGACCGTGCGGGAAAACATCGGTTTCAGCGTGTTGCGCTGTTCGGCCACGCGCAGCGCCGCCTGCATGGTTTCCTTCCAGATTTGCGTCGGCAGAGAACCCCCGGTGACGGCCTTCATCGGCGAGTTGTCGTCGTTACCCACCCATA
The DNA here is from genome assembly GCA_934538895.1 of uncultured Alphaproteobacteria bacterium. Lineage (GTDB taxonomy): Bacteria > Pseudomonadota > Alphaproteobacteria > Micavibrionales > Micavibrionaceae > Micavibrio_C. The sequence continues at coordinate 1,660 of CAKTCH010000188.1, read as the reverse complement.
CCGCGCAGATCAGGTTGCCGGAGAAACCGATAAACCACGCATCGCGAAAATCCTGTGACGTGCCTGTCTTACCCGCAATGCGGTAGCCGGGAATGGCGGCGCCCTGACCAGTGCCGACCTGAACCACGCCCTCCATCATATAGATCAGATTGCTGATGGCCTGCTCGCTGGCGATACGGCGTTCGGACGCGAACGGCGCGCGCTCATAGACGAGACGGCCTTCCGTATCCTTGATGCGCATGATGCCGTAAGGCACGACGACGAAACCGCCCCGCGCGATAGAGGCATAGGCCGTCGCCATTTCCAGCGGCGGCACGCCGCTGCTGCCGAGGGCAATGGACAGATCGCGATGCAGGTCAGCCTTGACGCCCATGCGGTGCGCCGTATCCACCACAGTACCGGCACCGGCGTTATAGGCCAGCTGCACAGCCACCGTGTTCAGGGAGCGCGCCAGCGCGAATTCCAGCGGCACTTGCCCGTAATATTCATTCTTGAAATTCGTCGGCTTGTATTTGCCGTACTTTACCGGTTCATCGTTCACCATATCAGACGGACGCATTCCGTTTTCAAGGGCGGTCAGGTAGACGATCGGCTTGAAGGACGATCCCGGCGGGCGCAGCGCGTCGACGGCGCGGTTGAACTGGCTGGTGCGGTAATCGCGGCCCCCGACCAGCGCCAGCACGGCGCCGTCGGTATCCATCACGACGACGGCGGCTTGCGAGGCTTTCTTTTCCTTGCCCGCTTTTTCAAGGACACGCTTGATCGCGTCTTCGGCGGCGGACTGGATTTCCGGGATCATCGTGGTTTCAACCACCATATCGCTCGGCAGGTCGCCGGTCAGGCCGTTCAGGTCGCTGACGATCCAGTCGGAATAGAAGCGCTCGCCATTGCCTTCGACCGGGCGCATTTCCGCATCTACGTTGGCGCTGTTGGCTTTCAGGTCTTTATCGGTGATATATCCGGCATCCTTCATGGCGGCCAGCACGGTCTTGGTGCGCTGGGCGGAAAGGGCCGGGTTCGATTGTGGCGAGTAACGCGACGGCGCTTTCAGCAGCCCTGCGATGGTGGCGGATTCGCGCAAGGTCAGATCCTTGGCCGATTTGCCGAAGTAAATGCGTGAAGCCGCTTCGACGCCATAAGCGCCGCCGCCGAGATAGACGCGGTTCAGGTAAGCGCTGAGGATTTCATCCTTGGTCAGTTGCGTTTCCAGCCAGACGGCGAGAATGGCTTCCTGAATCTTACGCTTCAGTTTGCGCTCGGGCGTCAGGAACAGGTTCTTGGCAAGCTGTTGGGTAATGGTGGAGCCGCCATGCATGTTGTCGGACGTCACGTTGGTGACGACGGCGCGGGCGATGCCGATCGGGTCGATGCCCCAGTGGCTGTAGAAACGGCGGTCTTCCGTCGCCAGCACGGCTTTAATCAAGTGCGGCGGCAGGTCTTTCACATCGACGCTGACGCCTTTCAACTCGCCGTAACGGGCGACGACCGTGCCGTCATACGCTTCCACCGTGACGGCATATTTACGCTCGAAATGCGGATCGTCGATAATGCCCGGCAGTTCGGCGGCATACCATGCGATCAGGCCGGCGAGCGCGATAGCGCTCCACAGCCCGACGACGAAGCCAAAGCGCACCAGCTTCATAAACAGGGAACGTTCGCC
>CAKTCH010000187.1 GCA_934538895.1 uncultured Alphaproteobacteria bacterium | reverse complement strand
CTTTTCGAATGATTCATTTCCCCATGGCACACCGCCAGAGTCAAGCAGGCGCCGTCAAAAAAGCTACAGGCGGATCGGGCCGTTAATCAGGTCGGAATATCATTTTATTCCAGATATTTGCCCTCTCACGCCCTTGACGGTTATCCCTGCAACATCTTTGGTATTTAGATTATGTAAAAAATTTATTCGACAAAGCATATATCGCTGGATTGCCCTTGCAAATGAATGGTTTACATTAGTATGACGAAAAAGCGGGAGCCAGCCTTGAACGCACTGAAGTACCTGATTTTACCCCTCTTATATATATGTGCCGCGCAGATCGTCCCCGCGCAGGCACAAACCGCGGAAGGCCCCCACGCCCAGATCCGCCTGGTTCCCGAACGTACGGAGATCGGACCCGGCGAAACCATCCGCATCGGCATCGAACAGGTGCTGGACGAGCGCTGGCATACTTACTGGCGTAACCCCGGCGACTCGGGCGTCGCGCCGGAAATCGAATGGACGCTGCCGGAGGGTTTCACCACAGGCGACATCCTTTGGCCGACGCCCCGGAAAATCCCCTTCGGCCCGCTGACCAATTACGGCTATGAAGAACGCGTGACCTTGCTGCAACACCTGACCGCGCCCGCCGCCCTGCCCACCGGACCGCTCACGCTCCATGCCGAAGTCACGGTTCTGGTATGCGCCGATATCTGCATTCCCGAAACCAGCACCCACACGATTACCCTCAATGAGGGCCACAAGACCGATAACGGCGCCCTGCTCCGCGCCGCCGCCGCGCACCTGCCGCAGGAGCGGGGCTGGCCCGCGCATTACAGCGCGGATAACGGCAACCTGCGCCTAACCATCGCCCCGGCACAGGCCAATGCCTTCGATGATATCCGTATCGAAACGCTGGCCCTGATGCCCGAAGAATGGGGCATCGTCGAAAACAGCGCCAGCGTGGTCGCCAGCATCGACGGGCCCCTCCTGACCCTGCGCCAGAAACGCGGCGACCGGGCGCTTTCCGAGGTCGGAAATCTGCGCATCCTGCTGGCATACGCTGACCGTAACGGCGATCATAGCAGTATCGTCCTGACCGCCGCCCCCGATCAGCCCGCTGATGCGGTCGCCCCGCCCGCCAGCGCAACCGCGGACATAACCGGAACAGCCAATATATCTTTCTTCGGCGCCGTTCTCTTCGCCATACTGGGCGGCGTGATACTGAACCTGATGCCTTGCGTCTTCCCGGTGCTGTCGCTCAAGGCCATGAGCCTTTCAAAAATGAACGACAAGGAACAGGCCCATGCCGCGGCGTCCGGCTTCGCCTATACCGCGGGCGTGGTCCTGAGCTTCGCGCTGATTGCCGGTGTGCTGATGGTCCTGAAAGCGGCGGGCGCGCAAATCGGCTGGGGCTTCCAGCTGCAAAACCCCACCGTCGTTTACGGCCTCGCCCTGCTGCTGTTTGTGATCGGCCTCAGCCTTTCCGGCGTTTTCTCCTTGCAAGGAAGCTTCACCAATACCGGCCACAAGCTCGCGGCAAAATCCGGCCTGACCGGCACTTTCTTCACCGGCGTACTGGCCACATTGGTCGCAACACCCTGCACAGCCCCCTTCATGGGCGTAGCCATGGGCTATGCGCTGACACAGTCGGCTTTCGCGGGTATGGCTGTTTTTATCGCGCTCGGTTTTGGTCTGGCGCTGCCTTATTTGCTGCTCACGCTTGTGCCCGCGCTGCGCCGCCTGATGCCCAAACCCGGCCCCTGGATGGAAACCTTCAAGCAATTCCTGGCCTTCCCGATGTACGCGTCCGCCGCGTGGCTGATCTGGGTGCTGGCGCAGCAAACCGGCAGCATGTCGGTGCTGGCGGCCCTGCTCGGTTTCGTCGCCGTGGCTTTTGCCTTCTGGGCATGGCGCCGCAGACCGCGTGATAAGACAGGCCGCCTGCTGGTCACCGCGATCATCGCTCTGGCGCTCATCGGCGGGTTGGGTCTGAGCTTTGCCGAAACGCTCAAGAAAGTTACAGCCCATCACAATGCCCCCGCTTCCGGCATGTGGCAGGATTTCAGCCAGTCGCGCCTCGATGAATTGCTGCGAGGAAACGGCCCCGTATTCGTCGATATGACCGCCGCCTGGTGCATTACCTGCAAGGTGAATGAGCGCGTGGCCCTCGATATTCCGGAAACGCAGGCGTTGTTCACGGCAAAAAAAATCACCGCCTTGAAAGGCGACTGGACGAACCAGAATCCGGAGATTACAAATTTCCTGGAGAGTCATGGACGCAAGGGCGTGCCGCTCTATGTGTTTTACGGCCCGCGCGACCCGGCCAGCGGCCAGCGGCCCGGCCCGGCAGTGCTGCCGCAGATTCTGACTCCGGCGATCGTCGCCAGAGCCGTACAGTAAGTTTTTTTCAAACCTCTAGAGGAGACTTCGACTGATGAAACGTTTTTTCAAACCCCTGATGACGGTTCTGGCCGTCATGGCCCTGAGCGCCCCCGCCATGGCCGAAAGCCACGAGCATGACCACGGCGCCGCCCCGGCGGCAATGACCGGCGGCCCGGTCGTCGGACAGACGGCCCCCGATTTCACCGGCACGGATGCCAACGGCAACACCGTGAAACTCTCAGACCTCAAAGGCAAGATCGTCGTTCTGGAATGGAATAACCCGGAATGCCCGTTCGTGGTCAAGCATTACGGTACCAAAAACATGCAAAAGCTGCAAACCGCCGCCGCGGCCAAACCTGATGTCGTCTGGCTGACCGTCAATTCGGGCGCGGAGGGCCTGCAAGGCCACCTGACCCCGGCGCAAGCCAAAGAATATGTGACCAAACAGGAAGCGAAACCGGCCCACTATATCCTCGATGCGAAAGGCGAAATCGGCAAGCTCTACCAGGCCAAAACCACGCCGCATATGTTCGTGATCGATAAGGAAGGCGTCCTGGCCTATGCCGGTGCCATCGACGACAACCCGACCCCGCGTAAAGAAAGCGTCGAAACCGCCAAAAACTACGTCACCGCCGCCATCGAGGCGCTGGAAGCAGGCAAGAAAGTGGACGTCGCCACATCGCAACCCTATGGCTGCGCCGTCAAATACAGCACCAATTGATACGTATCAGGCAGAAACAGGAAACAGCGGGCCCAAAAGCCCGCTGTTTTTTTGCATTTAAGCGGGTTTTGTGCCATAAGCTGCCCCGTAAGGAATTTAGAAAATGCTGAGTATCGCCAACCTGACATACCGTATCGGCGGACGCACGATTATCGAGAACGCCAGCCTGAACGTCACCGACGGCTGGCGCGTAGGCGTAGTCGGCGTGAACGGCGCGGGTAAATCAACCTTGTTCAAGCTGATCGCGGGCGACCTGCAACCCGATGGCGGCAGCATCAATTTAAGCGGCCACCAGCGTTTCGGCATGGTGCGGCAGGATATTCCGGAAGTGGATACGCCGCTGATCGATCTCGTGCTGGCCGAGAACAGGGAAATGGCCGCGCTCTGGCGCCGCGCCGAAACCGAACAGGACCCCAACGAAATCGCCGAAATTTACCAGCGTCTCGCCGACATGGACGCTTATTCCGCCCCCGCCAAGGCCGCAACCTTGCTGACAGGCCTGGGCTTTAAAGAGCATCAGCTGACCGAACCGTTCTCGTCTTTCTCCGGTGGCTGGCGTATGCGTGTGGCCCTCGCCGCCGCTTTGTTCGTCGAACCGGATTTCCTGTTACTGGACGAACCGACCAACCACCTCGATCTCGAAGCGATCATGTGGCTCGAAAGCTATCTGATCTCTTATCCGCACACGCTGATGATCATCTCGCACGACCGCGAGCTTTTAAATAAATGTATCGACCACGTCATCCA
>CAKTCH010000186.1 GCA_934538895.1 uncultured Alphaproteobacteria bacterium | reverse complement strand
GTCGATCATCATGACCGCCCCGTGTTTTTCGGCTCATCAAAATAATGGCGATCCGCCGTAGACTGGCACAAGCGGCTCTGCTCGAATGATTCCACATCGGCAAGGCGGTATTTGACACGCCCGCCCACCTTGATGAATTGCGGCCCGACGCCGATCCATCGCCACCGCTCCAGCGTCCGGCAGGACACGCCAAGCCTGCGCGAGAGTTCGACCTGATTCATATGTCTGATTTCCGTCATGTTTTGTGGCCTCCATGCCTGAATTGCTCTGAAGGACATCATGCTTTCGATGCGCTGCACGAAACAGACGCATTAAATTGCATGAAATTTTTTTATTTTATGCGCCTGTCTTTTCCTGGATCAGGGCGTTGCGAATGCTGGTTGGCTGCGGAACGGACTTTGCAGAAAAATGCTCTGCCGCCCATGCATGCAGAAATTCACTTTCGGCGGACAGAGTTTTATGGCCTTTATTCGCACCGCGCCGCTTGCGGTATTCTTCGATAATTGCAGGCATGATACTGGGACGTCCAGCGGCGCGCTTCAAATCAGGCAACGGAACATCGTAGATCGCCACAAACGCCTCAAAATCGTTTGCGTGAACCAGTAGGCTGGATTCAGTCAGGATAATACCGGGTATGTCATCAGGGATAAGCAGCTTCGTGAACGGATAGAAATAATAAAAGCTGCGCGCTTCGGCCTTACCGTGGCAAAACAGATCAAATCCCGTATCGGGGTCGAGATGAACATAGCCCCGGTACGGCGGCTGACCTGAAAACGCCGTCAGCGGTACCCAGACCGAGGCCAGCAGATGGCCATGGCAGATGTAATACTGGACATCCCGCGCCGTCAGCGGCAGCCGGGCCATGATTTCGTCAAGAAAGTAATACTCGCGTTTTGGCAGTGGCATCCGTCACCTTCCTTCTGTTATTCACGAATGCTTACATACCGGGGTGACGGCGGAACTGTCGGGCGTTAAGCCAAATATTTTACGCTGCTCCTCCCACAGCGGTGGGAAGGGGTTCATGAGATCGGCTAGTTTTAGGCCTTTTGGCTGCTTTCCTGTCAAAATGGCAATGCGAATATCCGGGGCAAGTAAATTCAATCGCATGATGCGTGCGGCATAGGATTTATTGAGGTTATGCTTTTCGGCGAAAGCATCGAGCGATGGATATTTCCCACGCTCATAGAGCGCCTGCCAGCGCCAGGCCTTGGCGATGCCGTTCATCAGCGTATCGTCAAAATGGTGCTGCGGTATATGCGGTGCGTTCGCGGCATCTTCAGGCAGGATGATCAGTCTGCGTCCGCCACGGCGCTTGATAGAAAGAGGCACATGGATACAAAGATCGTCGTTCATTGCGCCGCCTCCAAAGTTTTGATCGGGGTGGATTGAACCAGCGCGCTTAAATCCCGGCTGTGCAGATAAATCTTCATGCCGTCTTCGCTGACGACTATTTCGCGCACAATCTGGCGGATCAGGCGCGTCTGCTCCGCTGGAAACAATTCCTGCCAGACCTCAAGGATATTGCCGAGCTGTGCGCGCACTTCCGGTAGGGTAATGTCTGGCTGCTGTTCCTGCGCCTGTTTCCAGGTTTCTCCGATTACTTCTGGTGCCGTGAAAATACCCTGCAACTGCCGGATGACAGCTTCCTCCAGCTCGCCCGCGCCAAGGCTGCGGACCGGACAGTCAAGGCAGGCTTTTTTGAAATAATTCGTCGGCACGTAATAGCGGTATTCACGCCCGTTGCGGGTCGTGGCCGTCATCGTCATGCCGGATGCACACCCACCGCCACAGCGCAGGAGATTGCGTAAGGGAGCGGACATCTTTTTTCGGCGTAACTCGCCGCCGCGCATATGCGGGTTTTCTTTGAGAATGGCCTGCGTCTTATCCCACACCTCGCGGCTGATGAGCGGCTCGTGCTGGCCCTGGTGCCATGCACCTTTATGCGTGATGATCCCGGTATAGACGGGATTGGTGATAATCCGATAGATGATAGCCTTGTTCAGAAGGTGACCTTCGCGGGTATTACCCCGACGACTTGTATGGGTCTTGGTACGATAATCACGTTCCCGGGTTTCGAGCGCAACGGTGGTCACGGAGCGGGTGGCCAGAAACCGCGCGAAGATAAAGCGGATGATTTCCGCCTGCGGCGGGTCGATTACGAGCTTGCGATTATCGACATTATACCCCATCGGCGGCACACCGCCCATCCACATGCCTTTGCGTTTGCTGGCGGCCAGCTTGTCGCGGATACGTTCGCCCGTGACCTCGCGTTCAAACTGCGCAAAGGAAAGAAGGACATTCAGCACCAGCCGTCCCATTGAGGTGGTGGTGTTGAACTGCTGTGTTACGGATACAAAACTGACATGGTGCTTTTCAAAAACTTCAATTAGCTTTGAAAAATCCGCAAGTGATCGCGTCAGACGGTCAATCTTGTAAACCACAACTACATCGATCTTGCCTGCCTCAATATCCGCCATCAGGCGCTTGAGAGCTGGGCGTTCAATATTTCCGCCCGTGAACCCGCCATCATCAAAACGGTCGGGATAGAGCATCCAACCTTCATGACGCTGCGCCGTGATATAGGCTTCCGCTGCCTCGCGCTGCGCATCAAGCGAATTGAATTCCTGTTCCAGCCCTTCCTCGTGGGATTTGCGGGTATAAACCGCGCAGCGGATTTTTTGTTTGACGAGCGAGTTCATCGTTTTCCTCCCGCGCTGCGCAGGCCGAAGAACACAGGCCCCGACCATTGTTTTCCTGTAATGGTGCGGGCGATACGGGAAAGACTTTTAAACCGCTGACCGCGATAATCAAAGCCATGCGGCAGCACCGTCACCACATGCTCTTCACCCTGATATTCGCGCATCAGCCGTGTGCCAGAAATGGGAGCATCACGGGTTTGGCGTTTGCTTTTACGCTTGGGCTTGCCCTGCATGTCCATCTGCTGGCGGGCATGGGCTTCGAGCTGGCGCTCAAGCGGGCGGCTGTCCACGCCATATTCCAGCTCCTGAATCCGGTAAGCCAGCCGTTTGACGAAATACGTCTTGTTGAAGGGTGGTGGCTCTTTAGCGTAAAGGCTCTGCCACAGCGCCTTCAGCTCCGTGGCCGTCATGTCCGGAAGGGCCGAGATGCGCCTAATCATGTTTGAAGCTGTCATTTTATTGCTCATGTCGAATGCCTCTCTTTCTTAAGGTTCGACATGAATGCTTCGGTACCGCGCGAAGTCCAGTTGATAAGCGCGAAAAGAGCAGATTTATAAGGGTTTTTGGCTCTATGGGCGGATGTCGATCTATAGCGTCCATGCTACGGTCCGGCGCAGAGAGCCACAATCGCCGTTGATTACGCAGAAACCATTTTATTCACGCTAACGCCATTCGGCCTGCTCAAAAACGATACCGCCTATGGCGGTTAAAAATGTACGGCAAAAAACATGAGTCAAATCAGCCTGTCGCTGTGTACTGACCGAGTTTATCAAGTACACACCAAAAAGAGCATATCGGTCTGTTCAGAGCATCTGCGCGAAAATAACGGCAAGTCTGCCCGCAGGGCTCGGTACACACAAAACGCCCCTGAACCCCGCACCACATGGGGATTTGTGATAGGGTAAAATCACTTTGGGCATTTTCGAGTAATAGAAATGGCGGTGGGCGGCTGCCGCTTTTCCAACTTCCTATCAGAAGGAGCCGTTGATTTGCCGAGCTTCCCAATTTGAAGGCAAAATTTGCGGGAAGAATGTTCCCCCATCATGCCCTTGATTGTCGCCGAACAAACGCAACACAAACGCCTACCAACATTTTTTGATGCTACGACATCCGCAAACAATCCTCCAGACTGTTTTTCTGTACCGCTCCATTC
>CAKTCH010000185.1 GCA_934538895.1 uncultured Alphaproteobacteria bacterium | reverse complement strand
GATCGAACTTGCGCGCTTCATCGACTTCAAAACGGATTTCCGGCGTGTTGTGGATTTGTGGCAGGTTTGCCGTCAGTGACGATGCCGGGCCAGCCGCTTTGCTGACTTCCTGCAACAGGCGCACGGCGCAGTATATGCCGTCGTCGAAACCGTACCAGCCGTCACCGAAAAAGATATGGCCTGAAAGCTCGCCGGAGAGCGGCGATTTTTCTGCCGCCATCTTCGCCTTTATTAGCGAATGGCCCGTCTTCCACATCAGCGGCCTGCCGCCCAGACGCGCGATCTCGTCAAACATCACCTGCGAGCATTTGACGTCGCCGACGATCGTGGCGCCGGGATGACGCGCCAGAATATCTCTGGCATAGACGATCATCAACGTATCGCAGCGCAAGACCGCGCCCGTTTCATCGACGGCGCCGATACGGTCGGCGTCCCCGTCGAACGCCACGCCCAGATCGCATTTTTGTTCACGCACCACGCGGATCAGATCGGCGAGGTTGTCATCGACGGTCGGGTCGGGATGGTGGTTGGGAAAAGCGCCGTCGATCTCGTCGAACAGCAGGATATGTTCGCCGGGCAGTTTCCTGACCAGACGGCGCACGATCTCGCCGCCCGCGCCGTTACCGCAATCCCACGCGACTTTCATAGCTTTCAGGCCCTGCACATCGCGCAACAGACGCGCCACATAACGATCCTGAATATCGATAGTGTTGATGTTGCCTGCGCCGCTTTCAAAATCGCCGGCGGCGGCGATGCGTCCCAGTTCCTGAATCATCTCGCCGTAAACCGGGCCGCTCTTCAGCGTCATCTTGAAACCGTTATAGTCAGGCGGGTTGTGCGAACCCGTAATCATCACGCCCGCATCGGCGTCAGTATCCTTAACCGCGAAATTCATCATCGGCGTGGGGCCAAGACCGATCAGGTCGACATGCAGCCCCGTGCCGGTCAGGCCCGCCACCATCGCGTCGGCAAAGACAGGCGACGACGCGCGCCCGTCATAACCCACGCATACGCGCACACCGTCCTTGCGGCGAACGTATGTGCCGAACGCACACCCGACGGCAAAAGCGTCGGTGGCGGAAAGGTTCTTGCCGATCTGCCCGCGTATGTCATATTCACGCAGGATAGTGGGGTTGAATGCATAGGCTTGCGCGGTAAAGGGGTTCTGTGCGGAGGCACTCATGGCGCGCGCCCGCCGTATTTCTTAACGAGGTTGACAACCTGCGGTCCGATTTCAGGGTCTTTCATGCCGTAAGCAATAGTGGCTTCGATGAAACCCAGACGGCTGCCGCAGTCATAGCGCGTGCCTTCGTAACGGAAACCATGGAAAGGTTGCTTGCCGATCATCTTGGCCATCGCGTCGGTCAACTGGATTTCACCGCCCGCGCCCGTCTCGAAGGCATCGAGGTACGCGAACACGTCGGGTTGCAGAATATAACGGCCAATGATCGAGAGGGTGGAAGGCGCGTTCTCCGGCTTCGGCTTTTCGACCAGCCCCTTGATCTCGACCAGTTCGCCGTGATCGGCCTTTATATCGATGATGCCGTATTTCGAAGTGTCTTCGCGCGGCACGTTCATCACCGCGACAAGATTGCCGCCGACCTTGTTGTACTGTGCGAACATTTGCGCCAGGCAGCCCTTGGGCGCCTGCACCACGTCGTCGGGCAGCATGATCGCGAACGGCTCGTCGCCGACCAGTTTTTTCGCGCACCATATGGCATGGCCAAGACCCAGCGCCTTGGGCTGGCGGGTCAGGAAGAGGGAACCTTCCGGCATTTCCGCCGTGCGCATTTTATCCAGCAGGTCTTTCTTGCCGAGGGCCTCCAGCTTCCCAGCCAGTTCCGGCTGGAAATCGAAATGCTCTTCCAGCATTTCCTTGTGGCGGCCCGTGACGAAAATGAATTCCTCGATTCCGGCTTCACGCGCTTCCTCGACCGCGTGCTGGATCAGCGGGCGATCGACCAGCGGCAGCATCTCTTTCGGCATGACCTTGGTGGCGGGCAGGAAACGCGTGCCCAGCCCCGCCACGGGAAAAACGGCCTTGCGCACGGGCTTGATCGACTTGCTAGACAACATGAATATTATGGAATTCCTAAATTAATCCGATACAGGAAACTCGCATAGAATACGTTGCCGTTCAATCGTGATATATAAGAAAGGCGCAGGATTTTAGAGGGGTAACAGCGCATGACGGCGCGCGCATTTTCCAATCGTTTCACTAGGCTTCTGGCCGCGGCGCTTTTGCTCGCGGTGTTGCCATGGGCCGTGATCAATTTCGCTATGGTGGCTAACGCCGATAATCTCTGGCTGGCGGAAGGTTATTGGCGTTTCACACGGGGCAAGGGCCTGCGCGAATCCTTCTTCGAGGTCAATCCGCCCTTATCCATTTTGCTTTACGCGATCCCGGCGGAGATCAGCGCGCATTTCCATGTAGCGCTGCATAACGCCATTTTCATTTATACCTTATGCGCCGTGGCGCTGGCGGCATGGGTTCTGTACGGGCTGCTGCAACGACTTGCCTTCCTGCATCCGGGAGAACGCATCGCCGCACTGGCGGGCTTTATCGTCGCCAGCACCGTCATGACCACGGGATTCTTTGGCGAGCGCGATCATTTCATCGCGCTGGCGCTGGCGCCGTTATTGCTGGCGCAGCTTATCATCACGCAGGATGTGACACGCTCCCGGTGCCGGATCTGCTGCATATCTTTTGTCTGCGCTGTTTTCCTGTTGCTGAAACCCCATTTCCTGCTGCTGCCCGCGGCCATGATCCTGCATCGTGCCGTTGCCAGACGCAGTCTGCTGGCGGTACTGCGTGATGAAGACGTGATAGCGCTGCTGCTGGCGGGTTCAGGTTACGCGGTGCTGCTGCTGTGGCTGTTCCCGGATTACCTCTTCCACATCCTGCCCGCCGTGGTGGAATATTACGGGCTGCAAAAGGCGCGCGATACGCTTGCCATGATGCTGCTGCAATATCTGGGCGGGGCGGCGGTGCTGGCTGCACTGGCTTTCAAGATTGTGAATTCCGCTCCCGTGCGCCGCTTTACATGGTTTCTGACCGCCATGGCGGTGCTGGCGCTGGTGCCGTTTGTGGTGCAGGGGCTGGGATATGCCTACCACCTGATTCCGGCGACGACGTTATTCTGGATGGCTTTGACGCTCATCCTTTATCATGCCGTTCTGAAACAGAATGAAAGCAAACCGGCCTTTGCCGCGCTTTTGGCGATAGCGCTGTGCGCGGCGGGCGCTTATGCGGCCAAATCTCCGCAACGCAGCTTCATATCTCATGATGCTTACAGGGAACTTCCCCTGGTGCGGGCCGCGCGGGATTGCGGCCATGAGCGTTGCAGCGCGTTTATTTTCGGCCCCAGTTTCGAAATATCCTATCTTGTCGGCTATTATGCCGAAGCGTCGTTTGCCTCGCGTTTCGGCGCGTTGTTTTTCTTGCCCCGTCAGCTGGCGTTTCCGCCCGAATCTCCCGACAGGGCGCTCTACCGGGCTCTGGTCGCGGAAGATCTCAGGCGCTACAAACCCGACACGGTGATGCTGGCATCCTTTGAGATCGTCCGCGGGCGGGGCGATTTTAATTTCGTGGAATATTTCAGTCACGATCCGGTCTTCCGCGAGGAATGGCGGCATTACGAAAGAATCGGCTATATCGAGGCGCCGTTCGACGATTATCTGAAGGACATGAAAAAAAACGGTGAGGATATCATGCGTTTCGATATCTACCGGCGGCGCTAGCCTTTATTTCAGCAAAAGGTCGCGCGCTTCATTCAGCTTTGCGGCCATCCAGTCGCTGCCCTGCTGATCCGGATGAACCTTCAGTATCAGCCTTTTATAGGCTTCCTCTATAT
>CAKTCH010000184.1 GCA_934538895.1 uncultured Alphaproteobacteria bacterium | reverse complement strand
GTAGATCATTTCCGGTTTGGCGCCGTGAGCAACCATCGCGTCGATGGCGTACTTCGCGGAGTTGCCCGTGGCCAGCATCGGGTCGGCCAGAATGAAAAAGCGGCCTTCGGTGTCGGGCAGTTTCACCAGATACTCAACAGGCATGTGCGTTTGCGGGTCGCGGTACATGCCGATATGGCCGATGCGCGCCGTGGGCATCAATTCCTCAAGGCCCTCGACCATGCCTAAGCCCGCACGCAATACCGGCACGATCACAGGTTTTTTCCCGGCGATGGTCGGGGCTTCCATATCGCATAGCGGCGTGGTGATTTTACGGGTGGTCATCGGCAGATGGCGGGTCAGTTCATACCCCATCAACAACGAAATTTCCTTTAGCAGCAGCTTGAACTGCGCCTTGTGGCACGTCGTTTCACGCATCAGGCTTAACTTATGCATGATCATCGGGTGATCCGCTACATACAGATTAGGAAATTTCGGATCTTCTTTCATCATGGCCTCCGCGCACGGCTGTGTTCCGGGCGGCACAGTGGACAAAATAGCCAGCGGAGTCAACAGGTGGCGGGAAACAGGCTCATGGACCTGATTTTCTAGTTTTCTATATCCTGGATATAACGGCTGAGGGGGCTTTGTTCGAAATATTCAAGCGACGCGCTGCCGGGCATTTCCTGATGGAAGCGCGACAGGTCGTTACGCATATTACTCATCAATTCCTCAAGCGAGTCGCCGGGGAGCGGTTCCGCCACGCAGCTGGACATGGTCAGTTGGAACGGGCGGCCTTTATCATCCTGAATGGTGATATTTTCTTCCTCAAGATAACGGCGCAGGCGCGTCGTCGCCGCCGTGCCACCGGCAATGTCGGAGTGTTTCAGGCACATAACGAATTCGCCATCACCTGAACGATAGGCATCGTCGAAAGAGCGGATGCATTTTTTAATCACGCGCGCGATGGCTGCAATAATTTCACGGTGGCGTTCTTCGGTAACCAGCCCCTGAATCTGCTCGTAATTATCGATCCGGGCCAGCGCCAGCGTAAACGGCTTGCCGCGGCGGGCGCGGCGCTCCATTTCACGCTCAAGATCGACGGACATCGCCTTGCGGCTGCGCAGGCCCGTCCCCACATCAAGACCTGAATCGGCCTGTACGGCATCATGTTCCAAACGGCGCAGTTGGTACAGCAGGTCGTCATAGAGATTCACAAATTCATCATAGACCTTGAAATCCGGGCGCCCGCCGGAAATTTTCGCCTCGTGCATCAGGTCGCCGCCGGCCTCGTAAAGCTCGGCCTGCATCTTGCGCAGTTTTTCGATCGTCGCACTGCCCACGAAATCATCATGCGCCACCTGATTCAGCCATGCGGCAAAACTCTGCGGCGGCTCGAACGGATCGCCCGCGCGTTCCGGGTAAAAAATCGCGCGCATGACGCGGTTATACCATTCCGCGTGCTCATCCACGATGGGCGCCAATGCCTTGAGCTTGCTGTCAATTTCGTATGATAAGGCCATAGATAGATTCCTGCGCCGCGGCGAATCCGGTTATACGTCCCTATAATAACATAGAGCGAATTCCTGCATAAAAAGTTAACGATATGCGGCAATGCGTCAGGTATAAATTATAAAATATCGAAAAGGGCCGGTACGCCCGTCGTCATGATGCGTTTTCGTTGACATAATTGTAATAAAATAATAAAATAGCGCCCATCCGTTGATGTGAGAGGTATAACGCCATGAAGCCTGCGCCTGAAACAATGCCCGACGTAGCCAAGCGGTCCCGCTCCGGCTCCCTGTTCGGAATCCCCGCCACGCTTCCGGGACTTGCCGTCGCGGCCGCATACACGCTGGGCGCGCCCGTCATCGCCGCTGCGGCAATTGCCACTGCCGCCGGTGTCGTCGTCGGCGTTGTCTCCGCCGCTATCGCAGGCGCCGGTGCCGGAGGTGCCGCTGCGATCAGTACCGGGGCCGGGGTTGCCGCTGCTACTGCCGGCATCGCCGCCGCTGCCGTCGGTTATGTCTCTGCCGGTATGATTGCCGTTATAGGCGTTGGCGCCATAGCCGCCGGTATAGCGCTTACCGCTGACCCTAGCCGTTTAAGTAAATACAGTCCCAGGAAAGTCTTGACGGGGGTTGCATTAGGTTCTGCGCTCAGCGCGGCTTGTGCTTTTAACGGTACGGCCAATGCGCCGCCGATGCCGGAACCACCTGCCACTCATAAACACGCGCCGCCCTCAACGCTGCACATGGAAAAACATGGCGGTGCACTGCGCCGCGATTTCGAGCGTTCTGAACAGACTCTGGCAGATCAGGGCACAGGCCGCGTAAACCCCACCCCGACGATACAGCACCGGCCCGGCGTTTTATAAACCCCTACTCGGGCAGCCATTCCTGCTGGAGCTGGTCGAGGGTTCCGGCACGGATAGCCGCCCGGACCTCACGCATCAGGCGGGTCATGACCGCCACATTGTGCTGGGCCACGATCTGGAGCGCGAGCATTTCCTGCACCTTGAACAGGTGATGCAGGTAAGCCTTGGAATATTGCGTCGAGCAATCGATGCCCATGGATTCATCCAGCGGCGTCGGGTCGTCGCGATATTTGGCGTTGCGCAGATTGATGCGTTCTTCCGGATTGCCGCGCATCAGCGCCCAGCCGTGGCGGGCGATGCGGGTCGGTCCTACGCAATCGAATGTATCGATACCCATGCGCACGCAGGTGAAGACGTCGGTGATTTTACCAATGCCCAGCAAATGCACCGGACGATCGGGGTGGATCAGCTCGGAATGCAGTTGCACGATTTCATGGAACTGCTCCTGCGAACCGCCGAGCGAACCACCGATCGCGGTGCCGAAAAACGGGCGGTCGCGCGTCCATGCGCAGCTTTCCTTGCGCAGATCGAGATAGACGCCGCCCTGCACGATACCGTACAGCGCCTGACGGCCATCATGCGTGCGTTCGAATTCCACCAGTGAGCGATCGCCCCAGCGGTGCGAGCGGTGCATAGATTTTTCGGTGTAATCGCGGTCATTGTGGAATGCGGTGCATTCATCCAGCTGGTAGATCAGATCGGCACCGAGCTGGCGCTGAATCTGGATCGAGCTTTCGGGTGTCAGCGTCAGTTCGCGGCCATCGAAATAAGAACGGAATTTCGCGCCTTCTTCCGTGATTTTTAGCAGGCTTTTTTCGCGGTTCTTGCCGCGGCCCTTGATCTCGTCAGCGACGGAGCCGTGGCCCATCGAGAAAATCTGGAAGCCGCCCGAGTCGGTCATCATCGGCCCGTCCCAACGGTTGAAACGGTGCAGACCGCCCATTTTTTCGACAAGGTCCGCGCCCGGCTGGATCATCAGGTGATAAGTGTTGCCGAGAATGATATCGGCTTTGGCCTCGCGCATTTGCGGCATGGAGAGATTCTTCATCGCCCCCTTGGTGCCGCAGAAAATGTAATTGGGCGTTTCGATGGTGCCGTGCGGGGTTTTTAACTTACCAATGCGCGCTTTGCTTTTGGGGTCACGATATTCAATATCGAAAGCGAAGTTTTCATACGTGATCGAAGACGGCGGCGTCACGACGATCGGCGCGTTTTTGTTACGGCGCGATTTCTTTTTCTGCGGTGCGTCTGTTTGCGGTACGGTTTGCGGCTGCGGCATATTTCTTCCTCTTACAGGCCGTCATTGCGAAGGGGTATAAGATCCGAAGCGATACAGAATGTTTAAGACTGTAAAAACTCTGGGTTGCTTCGCTACGCTCGCAATGATGACTTTCTCCATTAAAATAAAATGCGCGGCAACGGGCCGCGCATCTGTCTTACGTTCGATGAGCGTCAATTACTTTGCAGCGGCTTTTCTGGCAGCCACTTTTTTCGCCAGACGCGCGGAGATGTTCGGC
>CAKTCH010000183.1 GCA_934538895.1 uncultured Alphaproteobacteria bacterium | reverse complement strand
GATCAGAACATTACGGTTCATGGCACAGCCTTTCTAAAAATTCCTCACCCTGAGGATAACTCATTTTCTTATCAAACGCATCCCCGGACTTGAACGCCGGCGCGCGCTTACTCCGCCGCATCATCCGGCATGATAAAAGATTTCAGCAGATCGGGCGCGGCATAGCCCTCCGTCCAGAACATATAAAGCGCCCCCAGCGCGATCGGGATTCCATAAGCCACCACCGCCTCGCCGCTTTGCAGGCGCGCGATCCAGCCGCCGGGGCGCGCGTTCGTGAAAGGTTTAAAGCGGCGCACCGCCAGCCCGGCGATCGCCAGCACCGCCCCGATCAGCGTGACGATAAACAGATACCAGGCGATATCCAGAACCCCCATCCATAGCGCGTAAGCCGTAATCAGCTTTGAATCGCCGCCCCCCATGGTCTTGGCCATGGTCATCGCAAACGTCACCGCCAGCGCCACGCCACCGGCGATCAGATGCGAAGAAAGCCTTTGAAAAGGCAACGGCCCCGGCGCGCCGCCGAGCGCACAGGCCGTATAAGCGAACACGAAGGCCACAATAATGCCCAGCGGATAGGCGTTCGGAATAATCATGCCGCGAAAATCGGACCACGCCGCCATCAGCCCCAAAGCCGACGCCACGAACAGCGCACACAGGAAAACGATCAGGAACAGCATGAAATCTCTGAAAACTATGGCGGGAGGGAAATCTACGCTCTGACAAGCGAAAGCCGCCCGGTATCGCGCCGGGCGGCTTTTCAAAGAACGTTATTACGACGTCACTTCGCTGATGCGGCTTGCAGCCTCTTTCAGCCCCGAAGACACCGAGTTGAACATCGCGGACAGGCTGTCACCGGCCAGGAACACAGCCGCCATGATCGCCAGGGAAATGCCGCCGGCAATCAGGCCGTATTCAATGGCCGTTGCGCCATCTTTACTATGTATATACGCCTGCGCACGGGCGATAAGTTTGGTCAGCATAGTCATAATCTCCTTCTAGAAGTTTCCAGCAAGTTTTTATATTTCAGGGTTTCCCACATTCCACAGAACATGAAATGCCTAACCGTATGATTCTATCCTATCCGGTTAAATTTTAAAGGGGGGTTAAGAAACATGTTTGTCACAATAAACCGAGCGCTTTATCGTTTCGAAATTGAACAGTATTTGATTTAATATTTTCATATTCACAAACTCCATCACTTTTTAAGATGCAGATTTGCCAAAGCGCCGCTGATGCGTTCGAACGCCGATATCAACTGCGCCTGTGACGGCGCATGGAAATAGTGATCGGCCTTGGGTTCTGAAGCGCAATCCCTGTAGATCGCGCGCGTAGCTTCACTGATATCCGACTTCGGATGTTTGAATGTAATCGTATATATTTTCACATTCCGGGGATCCGCCTTCAGCCAGGTGCAAATCTCCTTCAGGCGATTATTGAGATTGTTAATGTTGTTCGATGACGACGATTTGTTATTCGACCAGTAAACCGAAGAATCGCCGCCGGGGGACATCTCGCCGTCGGTCATCAGCACGACAGCTTTGTTCCAGTCATCGTCCCCCCAGGGAGAGCCTTCGGTAAACGGCTCCTCCTGGGAAAGTAACTTGACCCCCCATGACATGCCGATATTGGAATAGGTCGCCCCTTCCGCCGTCATGATCGGGCTCCAGTTGCCGGACGAATCCTCATGACGCAGTAAGTTCAGTAAAGCTGATTGGTCGCTGGTCAGCGGCATGACGCTGGCATTCGGGCAATAGGTGTTCGGCTGCTTGTAGCTGCACCAGCAATAAGCGTCCTGGCATTTACTGCTGCTGCAGCGGTTGCACGTATAATCGCTTCTGCAACCAGCATCCTTCCCGATAATATAACCATAAGAATAAATACCCCAGGGGCCGCTGTAATTATCCGTTGTATCAAGCGGATAGGGATTATTATTGCCATTGCCGGGGTCCCACCCGTGACCGCGGCATGTCGCTTGCGACATGCAACGGCTGGCGTTGGTGCCGGTCGTCGTAGACCATAGCTGGCCACGGCTGCTGGTCACGGGCGTGGCATCGCTTTTATAATAATTATTGTTCATATGCTCGACGATACAGCCGCTCCAGCTGGCTCCCGTCTGATTGGTCGTTGTTTTATTCGCCGTATAGGAAATGCCCGCAGGCAAGGTAACAAAGGGCGTATCGTAATCGGTAATGCCGTCAGGCATCTTGCCCAGCCCGTACCGCCCCACATTGACCGACGACGCATAAGGCACGATGCCGATCTTGATGTCTTCAGGGTCGTCGACGCGCGAGAACAGGATATTGACAAAGTTCGTAGCTGCCGTACGCACTGCCCTTATCGGCGTTTCCGATTGTCTGTTGTCGGTCAGACCCGTCACCAGAGAACCGGTATTATCCAGCACAAGAACGACTTCAAGCCCCTTAAGCTCGCGCGCCACCACCACGCTGCTGCTGACCGTCAGCCGGTTGAAACCAAAGATGCTCATGAACGTAACCGGATAGATCGCCGATGCCGTCACCGTCACTTCATTATCGGTGACATCGACTTCTATATTCTCCTCGTCCAGGATGCCGACTTCCTCAGGCGCATAATTGGCCGTGATGAAGTCGATCACGCGCGCGGCGATCAGCCCTTCATCCTCGTAAGTGGCCGCCGCCGCCAGCGCCGCGGCATCCACCGCGCCGTCCAGGCGCTGCCGCACCAGATAGGCCTGCGATACGTCCATGGCCAGCCCGATCGCCCCGATCAGCATCGGCGCCATGATGCCGAAAGCGATCGCAATCGTGCCTTCGCACATCAGGGCGTACATCTTCGTGATTTTCATCATTTTGGGTTTCATGATTCTTAACTCCCACTTCGCACGACGACAGGATTCTTACGGCCCCGCGCATAACTGACCTCGATCATATTCATATCGCCGACGAAACGCGAGCCGAAGGCCGACCTGTAAGGAAAACGCACATAAACGATCACGACGCCGTCGCCCTCCAGCGCCAGCGGCAGCACCTTGTCCTTGATATCGTCCGCTTCCGCTTCGAAACCGCCCATGTTATCGGTGTCGCGCCACACGATCACGGGGTCGGGTTCATCGCCTTCGTCGCTCCCATCCAGATCATACCGGATACTGACGATATCGAACCCCACAAGATCGGCGTCGAAAGGATCGAGCGCCAGACGGCCCGCCGCTTTCGCTTCGCTCAGTTGTGCCGCCGTAACGGCTTCCGAGCGGGTAATCAGATCGGATACGACCTGCGACGCCATGATGGTCTTCTGATTGGCCATGATGCCGTTCCCCAGTTCTACCGTGCCCAGCAGCATCATGAAAAGTATGGGAAAGATCAGCGCGAATTCAGTCGCCGCCAGCGCGCGCTGGTCGCGCCACCATATTTTCAGCGGCAAAAACACGTTCCTAAATCGCATCCCGGTCCACCCTGTACGGTTCCGTCTGGAACACGAACGTCCCGGTCAGGAGTCTGGTATTGTTCGGCGAGTCGGCGAAAAAGGCCGCCGTCATCGGGCTGATCATCGGATGATAGTAAAGCACGGTCACCATCATCACGTCCTCCTCTTCGCCGTAATTGGTGGAGTCGTCCATATTCCCGTCTTCATCGATCTCGATCGAGGTATCGGCCCCGGCGAAACTCTCCAGCACCGTTACCCTGAACTGTATGGCGTTGCAATCCACCAGCCGGATCGGAATATGGGCGCATAATTGCCGCCGGAAAAACGCATCGGCCTCGTCGGGGTCAGAAATCGCCTGCACCTGGCCGGTGCGCACCGCCCGCACCGCGTCCTGCGTTGCCCCCAGCATGATCGAATTGGCGGCGAACATGACCGAAATCTCCATAATCGCCATCACGATCATGACGAAAGG
>CAKTCH010000182.1 GCA_934538895.1 uncultured Alphaproteobacteria bacterium | reverse complement strand
GGGATTCAGTGCCACAAGGCAAAAAACTGTATTTATTTCTCTGAATCCCCGGTCAAGCCGGGGATGACAGATCATTAGCGGCGATAAGCGAATGAGTACAAATATACCTTCACAAAGACAACTTCGCGTCGGCGAACAACTGCGGCATATCATCGCGGAAACCCTGCAACGCGGGAATTTCGACGATCCAGCGCTGTTCGACAAAGCCGGGCAGATCACGATCGCCGAGGTGCGCGTATCGCCCGACATGAAACACGCGACCGCTTACACCTCGCTGATTACGGGTCAGGATTTGCAGCCGGTTCTGGCGGCGCTCAACGACTCCGCCTATATGTTCCAGCAGGACATAAACAAAAAGATCAAAATGAAATTCACCCCGAAAGTGCGTTTCGTGATCGATGATCGTTTTGATAAAGCAGGGCGCATTGAAGATATTCTGCGCAACCTTCCTAAATCTGCCGATGATTCCGAATAAACATAGGGTGCCCTGAGAAAGATTAAGTCGTGATATGAAAGCAGAAGAATATCCTACTTCTTTGCCTATTAACCCTCTCGGTTCCGCTCGTTTTTTACTTCCAGACCCGGGGTTTGTTCCCAATACGCCGGAGCAAATTCATTGCTTTCAGGCAACGTTACTGATGGCGCTGCGCTCAAGGCCGTATGAAGAAGTGCCCAGTTTAGCGGATTTAGACAAGCACATAGGCTCGACTCCCGGAAAGTATTCATGGCCATACGCGGGACTTGCCTATATGGCACGTCGGGGCTTCAAAGTGCTGCTTTGGGAAGCATTCGATCCCGCCGCGCTTTTAGCGCGTGGGGAAGATTACATTCTTGAATTTTACGGTGAATCCGCAGGCCGTGACAGCATTGCAAAATCAGACATGCCTGCCCTGCTTAAGGCCGCGAGAGAATGCCTGGATTCTGCAACATTCACCAGAAAGCATGAGATCCCCCGATTTGAAGATATAAAAAATCTCCTTCGTGATGGGTATTACCTTAATCTTGGTGTTAATCAGAAAATCCTGCAAGGCGACAGCGGTTATGTAGGGCATGGGATATTTGTTTTTGGGTATACAGAGAATTCGATCATTGCCCACAATCCCGGTCCTCCCAGTACGGTCGCTTCTGAAATTCCATGGTATCTATTAGAGAAAGCATGGAGTTCACCTAACGAACAGGCGCGGATGTTATATGCATTCCGCCCTTGAGAAATATCGCCACACCCCGGCTTGTCCGGGGTATGACAGGAAAGAAAACAGATGAGCCGTAAGAAAAAGGGCCAGGTCGTCAATGGCTGGATCAATCTCGACAAGCCGGAGGGTTTAGGCTCGACACAGGCCGTCGGCAAGGTGCGCCGTTTGTTCGATGCGCAGAAGGTCGGCCATGGCGGTACGCTCGACCCGCTGGCGACGGGCATCCTGCCGATTGCGCTGGGCGAGGCCACCAAGACCATTCCTTACTGTCAGGATCACATTAAAATTTACAGCTTCACCGCCCGCTGGGGCGAGCAGCGCGATACGGACGATGCCGAGGGCGCCGTGATCGCCACATCGCCTGTGCGCCCATCGGAGGCTGAAATTCAGGCCATCCTGCCGCGCTTTACCGGAGAGATCAGCCAGATACCGCCTAAATTTTCGGCTATCAAAGTGGACGGCGCGCGCGCCTACGATCTGGCCCGCGACGGGGAGGAAGTCGAACTGACGGCCCGCACGGTATACATCGAATCCATTGAAATAATTGAATTTAATAGCGACACGCCCCGCTTCCGGGTGGTATGCGGCAAGGGCACCTATATTCGCTCCCTCGTCCGGGACATGGCGCAGGCCCTTGGCACGGTCGGGCATATCCGGAATCTAAGGCGCGAGGCTGTCGGCCCGCTCACGCAAAAAACGGCGATTTCTCTTGAAAAACTGGAGGAATTGGCCGATAGTGCGCGCCTTGAAGAAGCGTTGCTTCCTGTGGAGACCGTGCTGGCCGATATCCCGGCACTGGCCTTGAATACGCAGGAAGCCGCACGGTTGAAGAACGGCCAAGCGCTCACCTTCATCGCCCGCCCCGATCTTGAACGGCTTGATAAAGCCGGGATCGACTGGCAAGCGGGCGATACCGCCCTCGCCGTCCTGAACGGATTGCCGGTGGCACTGGTGGATGTGGAAGGACCGCATATTCATCCCGTGCGCGTTTTAAACCTCTAAACTTTGATAGGAGAAATCGATGTCGCTTACAGGTGAACGCAAAAAAGATCTGGTAAAAGAATACGCAACGAAACAAGGCGACACAGGTTCGCCGGAAGTGCAGATTGCCATTCTGACCACACGCATCAACGAGCTTTCCGCGCATATGCAGAGCCACCACAAAGACGTATCCAGCCGTCGCGGCCTGCTGACGATGGTGGCACGCCGCCGTAAACTGCTCGATTACGTGAAACGCGTTGACGAAGCACGCTACCAGAGCCTGCTGGCACGCCTGAACATCCGTCGATAATCGGGCCGTCATACAAGACAAAATGAAAGAGGCAGGAAATCCTGCCTCTTTTTTGTTTACGAAAGATTATCAAAAAGGGTCAAAATCGGATTTCATACTGTCATCGCTTGATTTACCAGGACGCTTGAGAGGTTTCATATTCCGGAAAGCCGCCATCATACTGGTTTCATGATTTTGCTTCATATGGCCGTTTTCATTCATCCAGAGCGCCAGAGAGCTTACCCCCTGCTGCGCTTCGCGCATGGAAAGGAAATCCTTGATATCTTCAAGAAACGACTGCGGTATTTTGCCGACCTTTAAATGCTGGCAGAGGCCATGATTCTTGCTGGGAACAGGATCTAATGATATTTCAGAGTCATAACCCATTTTCCTGATGTAACGGTTTAATTCCTGAGCAACCCATAAGCCTTCCGGATTGTTGCGAAAATAGATATCCGGTGTGAAAAAGCCCTGTTCTTCCATAGCCAGCTTGTCCCGGGACGCTTGCGCGGCCTGACTTTCGAACTGATGCCGAATCAATTTTCCGTAGATTTCCTTAAAAGACATACTCCAATCCCCATTTTTTTATGACTTTAGGATTGGATATTCTTACATGTCAAATAAATTATGTATATAATCAAGGCCTTATTTTATGCCCCCTCAGCCAAGACTATAGACCGGAATATCTGGGCGGCGGGCAAAGCCTGCCTGAAAATGGAATAGCAGCGTGGTATCAGGCGGCTTTCTGATCTTCCAGATAGTAGCGCCTGACGATCCTGCCGTTTTCCATTTCGAATACCAGCGGCGATCCGGTCGGAATCTCGGCCTTGTTAATGGTTTCCGGCGTTTCCGCCCCCAGCACGATCAGAATGCCGCGCAAGCTGTTGCCATGTGCCGCGACTAAAATGTTTTTGCCCTGCGCCAGCAGCGGCTTGATTTCCGCATTGAAATAGGGACGCACGCGGTTTTCCACCACGTCTTGCAGGCTCTCGCCACCCGGCGGCTGCACGTCGTAGGAACGGCGCCAGATATGCACTTGCTCATCGCCGTATTTCTGGCGGGTTTCATCCTTGTTCAAGCCTGTCAGGTCGCCGTAATCGCGCTCGCGCAGGTCGTCATGCCTGATGGCGCCGGGGAACAGGCCGCCCTGCCCGGCTTCCGTCAACGCGATTTCCGCGGTGTTGTAGGCGCGGCGCAATGTGCTGGTGAACACCTGATCGAATTCAATTCCGGCGTCTTTCAGGCGCTGGCCCGCTGCCTTGGCTTCGGCACGCCCCTGATCGCTCAGGTCGATGTCATGAAAGCCGGTGAAGCGGTTTTCGAGATTCCACTG
Source organism: uncultured Alphaproteobacteria bacterium (assembly GCA_934538895.1). Taxonomy (GTDB): domain Bacteria; phylum Pseudomonadota; class Alphaproteobacteria; order Micavibrionales; family Micavibrionaceae; genus Micavibrio_C. The sequence goes on along the minus strand of CAKTCH010000182.1, from coordinate 82 downwards.
GCTTTGGCCGTGACGCATGAGGACGAGATAGTTCATTCAGACATTCCCTCTGTTAAGGTTTGACGCGGGCAGACAGCCAGCA
>CAKTCH010000181.1 GCA_934538895.1 uncultured Alphaproteobacteria bacterium | reverse complement strand
GTCGATGGTCAAGCAGCGTCAGGAATCCGCCGCCACCTATAAGGAAGCGGGCCGCCAGGACCTGTACGACCGTGAAACCGGCGAGATCGGCGTGATCCAGAAATTCATGCCGGCGCAAATGTCTGATGCGGAAGTGGATGCTGCCATTGCGTCATTGATGACGGAGCTGAATGTTAGTGATAATAAGGAAATGGGAAAGGTTATGGCGGCGCTGAAAACCCGCTACGCCGGGCAGCTCGATATGACCAAGGCCAGTGGCGCGATCAAGAAGCGTCTGGCGGGTTAAACCTTCCTTTACGTGATGATGCCAGACTGAAAGGGATATGGCTGATAGGAAAAATAATATGACAATCTTGCAATCACCTTCTCCTCAGACGCAGGCCGCTCCTCTGCCGGTAGTCAGCGCCCTTATCATGATTGACGGGAAATTCCCGGTTTTCCGCCGCCATAAGGGGGAGGATAGCTGGTGGGATCTGCCGGGCGGTAAACAGGATTCGCCTCAGGAAAGCTATGCTGACACGATTCTGCGCGAATTGAATGAGGAATTGGGTATAACTGCTTGTGTTATAGATGAGAATCCCGTGGTTGTGGCGGATCATCCCTATATTAAAGGCAGTAAAAAAATCTATATGGTTTGCCGCCATACAGCGGGGCAGGCCCACAATGCCCTGCCGGATGAACATGACGAATTGCGGCTGGTCGATGCCGCTGAAGCTGTATCCTTGCTGGGAACTTATGTTAGCCCGCAGGTGGCGCAGGCGATCCTCGATCTGGATAAAGCTGCCCGTGCGTCAAACCCCGCTTCCCCGGCAACAGGCCCGTATGTTCCGAAATTATGTCCGGATTAAATAGCTTTTAAATTTTAAATCCATATTGAATGTCGGCGGGTCTTTGGTACAAATGACGGTATGTCGTCAATTTCCCCACGTTTCATGCAGGAGCTGAAAGAGCGCCTGACCCTGTCCGAGGTCATCGGGCGGCGGGTCAGGATCGTGCGCGCGGGGCGTGAATTCAAGGCCTGCTGTCCGTTCCATGGGGAAAAGACGCCGTCCTTCACCATTAACGACGACAAGCAGTTTTACCACTGTTTCGGCTGTGGCGCGCACGGCGATGCCGTGGGTTTCGTCATGCAGCACGATAACCTCTCCTTCATCGAGGCGGTCGAAATGCTGGCGGCGCAAGCGGGCATGGAAGTGCCAAAACAATCTATACAGGACATCGAAGCGTCAAAACGCGAGAAGGGGCTTTACGCCCTGATGGACGATGCCGTGAAATTTTTCGAAAAATGCCTGCGCGATCTGAAAATGCCTGATGCACTCAATTACTTGAAAGAACGTGGCTTACCAGATGAAATTATTACAGATTTCCGTCTCGGCTATGCTCCTGCGGACGGTCAAGCGCTACGCGCGCACCTCAAATTCCTCACATACACCGATGAGCAAATGATTGAAGCGGGCGTCATCCGCAAGTCAGATCAGGGCCGTGAACCCTATGCCTTCTTCCGTGATCGCGTCATGTTCCCGGTGGCCGATCGACGGGGACGGGTGGTGGCGTTCGGGGGGCGTGTGCTACCCGAACATCTGCGCCCAATTCCTGAGGGAGGGCGCAAGCCGCCGAAATACATCAACTCCTCTGAAACTACGCTTTTTCATAAAGGGAGAATGGTCTACGGCGAATCCCACGCGCGTCAGGCGGCGGCGGACGGACAGCATATCGTTGTGGTAGAGGGCTATCTCGACGTAATCGCCTGCTTTCAAGCCGGTTTCCGTGGGGCAGTGGCACCGCTTGGCACCGCGCTGACTGACGACCAGATTTTAAATCTATGGAAAATGATTCCTAGGGAAGAGAAATTTCCCATCCTTTGTTTTGACGGCGATAGCGCGGGCCAGCGCGCCGCTGTACGCGCCGCGGAAAACCTGATGCCGCACTTAAGGCCAAATCAGTCGGCAAAGTTCGCCTTTCTGCCTGTAGGGCAGGACCCCGATTCTCTGGTGCGGGCAGAAGGGCCAAAGGCGCTGGGTGCGGTACTTGATTCCGCCATCCCGCTGGTTGATTTTCTCTGGAGCCATCACATAGCCGGAAAGTCGTTTGATACGCCGGAATTAAGGGCAGGGCTTGAGAAAGCACTTGAGGATCAGGCGGCGCGTATCGCTGACCGCTCCGTGCAGCAATATTACCGTCAGGCATTCCGCGAACGCCTGCATCAAGCCTACGGTAACGTAAGAGGAAGTAACTATAACTATCAGAATAAGAATAATAAATCCAAAAACACAGGCGTGCCGCTGCCCCTCAGCCGGCCAGGTCAGGCCGCCGCATTTCGCCGGACGCTGGTTTTGCTGGCGACAGCGGTAAACCACCCGCAAATCGTGACGGATATCGACGAGGAACTGGGGCGGATGGAGATTCCGGGGCACCCGCGTCTCGATGCCCTGCGCCAGTTCGTCCTGCGCGCCGTGCTGGAGGAGCCGACCCTTGATTCCGCGACCCTTATTAACCATTTAAAGCAGGCAGGCTACGAACCGGAACTGGAAACGTTGCTTTCCGATAGCGTCTATATCCATGCGGGATTTGCAAGGCCGGCGGCGGAATATGCGGTAGCCTCTACGAAGCACTGTTGGGCTCAGAGAGTGATTACTCGTGCGTATCGATGTCACGAAGCTTGTTGTGAAGGGCAAGGAGCAAGGCTTCCTGACCTATGACGAGATTAACAAGGCGCTGCCCGCGCAGGAATTTTCTTCCGACCAAATCGAGGATTCGATGGCGACGATCACGGATGCCGGGGTGCAACTGGTCGACAGCGAAGACGATCTGGAAAGCGAGGCCGACGATAACGAAAGCGCCGGCAAGGAAAAAGACGGCGAATACGAGTCCGGCGGCAACATTGCCGACGACGACACGGGCCGTACCGACGACCCGGTGCGCATGTACCTGCGCGAAATGGGTTCCGTCGAACTGCTCTCCCGCGAGGGCGAGATCGCGATTGCCAAGCGCATCGAGGCGGGCCGTGAAATGATGATCGGCGGCATCTGCGAAAGCCCGCTCGCCATCGAATCCATCATCGCCTGGAACGACGCCCTGCTAAAAGGCGAGATCATGCTGCGCGAGGTCATCGACCTCGACGCGACTTACGGCGGCGATCAGCCTGATGCGACGGCGATACCGCCGGAAGAGCGCGAGGAATCAGAACCCGCCGAAGGCAGTGAGGGCGGCGAAGGCGGCGGCGAGGAAGAGGCCGGGCCGTCACTATCCGCCATGGAACAGGAATTGCTGCCGCAGGTCACCGAAACCTTCGGCAAGATCCAGAAGACCTACAAAAAGCTGCGCAAGGTACAGGCCGAGCGCATGGAATTTACTTCCAAGAGCAAGGAGCCGCCCGCGGCGCTCAACAAGAAATATGACGGTGTGAAGCATGAAATGGTCGAACTGATGAACGAGGTGCGCCTGAACAATGCGCGTATCGATCAGTTGATCCAGCGCCTTTACAAGGCCAACCGTGAACTGGTCAGCCTTGAGGGCGGTTTGATGCGCATGGCCACCGATTGCGGCGTCAAGCGCGAAGAGTTCATCCAGCAATATTTCGGCAACGAGCAAAACCCGCGCTGGACTACGGGCATCGCCAAGCTGAAAGGCAAGGGCTGGCCCAAATTCGCCGACAAGCACAAAGACGATATCAAAAACGTGCGCGAGCGCGTCACCGTGATCTCCGAGGAAGCGCAACTGCCCATCGCCGAATTCCGCCGCATCGTCTCCACGGTGCAGAAAGGCGAGCGCGAAGCGTCCCGCGCCAAGAAGGAAATGGTCGAAGCCAATTTGCGTCTCGTGATTTCCATCGCCAAGAAATACACCAACCGCGGCCTGCAATTCCTCGACCTGATCCAGGAAGGCAATATCGGCCTGATGAA
>CAKTCH010000180.1 GCA_934538895.1 uncultured Alphaproteobacteria bacterium | reverse complement strand
TCATTAGCGCGTCCGTGCTATTATTTCTGGGTTGGATGTAAACAACGCGAGAGCGTAGTCAAGGAACATGAAGTGTAGGGGAAGCTTCTGACCATCTTTATCAAAGTGCGTTTGGCCGTCTTCTACCCAAGAAGCCATTATCTTAATCCGCTGCCATAGATCGTTTGTAATCGGGAATACCTTTAATGTCTTTGGCGGTACTATCTCAAAGAATCCCTTTGCAGGTTCCCAACAAAAAAATTTACAAGCGCTTGCTCGCTCATCTTCAAAGTTTAGAAAGACACCTGTGACATCTAAGTGCTCATCAACAAGCAACATACCTTCTACGATCTTTCCAATCTTGCAAATTCTTTTCATGCCTGTTTGTGTCTGGTGAGTAGAAGAAATCATTTGTGATAGTTTTATCTAATTCTTTTGCAGCTTTTCCTATAGTTAGGATGAAATAGGAGTCGGATGTGCGTATTAAATTTTTATCGAATGAACAAATACGTTTTGAATATTCATCGAGATTAGAAAAATGGCAATTTGAAAATAAGTCGTCTAAGCCTTCTCTATAGACATCCATGACCCTTTGGGGCTTGGGTTTATCTTCGTAATATGACGTGCAAGCACGTGCATAAACTCGAAATGCCAGCTTTGTTTCTGCTTTTGGAAGGTATTTTTCTTTGCAAGCCTCCTGTTGTTTTTCGGATGCATGTGCTGTTGGAGCAGAAAGAATAAGAAATAAGATTAATGCTGATTTAAAAAACATATTCATGGGAGGGGCTCTAGAATGTTATAAGGATGTGTCGGCATGTCATTAGAAAATCCTGCTGTGGGTTATATAATTTGCTTCAATATCTCGGCTCTTTTCTTAACCATCTCGTCTTCAGAAATCAGTTCTTGGTTATGTAGGTTTTTAATCATCCGCAATTTGTCTTCAATCGAAGATGTGGGGGATTGGTTAATTGCCTGGAAAATGGTTGGGGTTTAGAGGCCGATTTTCTTAGACTTTCTCATCCTGACAAGCACCTGACGCTGATTTTTGCCGGGATGCCAAGCGCAGGCTGGTGAGATCGTAAGGGGATGGGTTGTTTATTACGATGCGGGCATTGCCGGGGCTGGGTGTATTTTTTGGCGGTGCTGCCCCTCATGGGCTTTCAGCTCTTTGACGGCATTCTCGATATATTTCTCGACAAGCGTAATGGGGTCCTGTCCGGCGGCGCGCTGCTGCCGCCAATAGTCTTTATAGCCTTTCACCGCAGGATGTTCGGGCAGGTTGCCGGGGACGTTTTTCAAACGGTCGGCGATATATGCCGCGTCATAAGGTTTTAGCGCCAGCGGCGTGAAGGGTTGCCCGGCTTCCAGATCGCTTCTCCATTTTTCTGTCTGGTCCTGCACCAGAGTTTCCGCGAATATTTTGGCCATCTTCCTGCGGAGATCGGGTTCTTTGAGCATGTGGCCGATTATTTTATCGCGGAAGGCATGGTGTTCCGCCGGCAGAAGATCGCGATTCTGTTTTTGGGCGACGATAGCCTGCGCATGATAATCGGAAATATCGGCTATGTAGCTTGGCTCTCTTTCATAAAATACTCTTAAAAGCTTGCTATCATCGTATTTTACCGCCCTTTCGACAGCCAGTGAAATGATGATGGCCTTTGCCAGCGCCTGTGTGATGGTATTAAGCAAGGTGGCGGCGTCGATATCCTCATCCGTAAGAGCCGCAGGTTTGGTGAAGTCTAAAATCGCCAGCATGGCGGTTGTTAAAATGATCTCGTCGGCAACGGTGTCGAAGGCGCCCTGACGGACGGCATCGGCGAATTTAGCCGGATAAAAGGGCTGTCCGGTTTCCGAATCCATAACATTCACGATAAAGCCGCGTATATTGGTTGCCAGCGTAGCGGACGGTAACGACGTGCTGGGGCACAGCCCCTCGATTACCTGACCGTTAGCTTTCATGCCCGCTTCGATTTCCGCCCAGACGGAGAAGCTTTTGATTTTGTCAGCCAGCAGGCCCAGCGCTTCGTCATAGCTTTCCCTGCGGCGCTGGGTGTCGTTGAAGGGCAGGCAGGTTTTATGCAGGGTGCCGGATAATATGTCAGGGGCAGAAGCGGGCGCCTGCGTCTCTGCCGCGAGCGGGCCCGCGGCCATAGCGAAAACGGAAGCGGCAGCGGCACCGGCCAGCGCACGGCGGAACAAAGGGGAAAGCGGCATCAATGGAACCTCGGTAATGACCTGTTTAATGTTTTTCTTTAATTAAGATTTATCTAATACCGCTCTGCCGGGTCATGCAAACAAAATTTATTAATAATAAAAATTATGAAAATTATTTAGAGCGGTTCCGCATGGGCGATAACGCTGGCGACGGCGCGTTGCCAGCCTTTATAAAGCGACTCGCGCGTTTGTGCTGTCATGGCGGGCCGGTGGCGGCGGGCGCTTTGCCAGCGTGCGGCGATGTCATCCAGTCCCTGATAGAGGCCCACCTGCAATCCGGCGAGGTAAGCGGCCCCGAGAGCCGTGGTTTCCGTGACCTCAGGGATATCGAGCGGCGTGTCGAGCATGTCGGCGATGAACTGGCAGACGAACCGGTTGGCGACAAGGCCGCCATCGGCGCGGACGACCTCGGGCGCGGCGCCGGTGTCGGCCTTCATCGCCGTCATCAGGTCAAGTGTCTGGTAAGCCTGTGCTTCGAGCGTGGCACGCGTGATGTGCGCGGCGGTGGTTTCGCGTGTCAGGCCCATGACGGCGGCGCGCGCGTGCGGATTCCAGTAAGGCGCGCCGAGGCCGGTGAAGGCGGGCACAAAATAAACGCCGTTGGTATCGGGAACGCTGACGGCCAATGCCTCGCTCTCGCCGGCGCGGGGGAAGAGGCGCAGGCCGTCGCGCAGCCATTGCACGGCGGCGCCCGCCACGAAGATAGAGCCTTCGATTGCATAGGTCGATTGACCGTTCAGGCGGTATGCCTGCGTAGTCAGCAGGCGGTTTTGTGAAACGCGGAACCGGTCGCCGATATTCATCAGCGCGAAGCAGCCGGTGCCATAAGTCGATTTGACCATGCCGGTTTTGAAACAGGCCTGACCGATCAGCGCCGCCTGCTGGTCGCCGGCCATGCCGCCGACGGTGTAGTCTTTGCCGAGCAGTTCCGCGTCGGACACGCCGAAAGCGGCGGCGTTGTCCTTGACGTCCGGCAGTAAGGCGCGGGGGATGTTAAAAAGCCTGAGCAGGTCGTCGTCCCAGTCCTGCGTGTTGATGTTGAAAATCATGGTGCGGGCGGCATTGGTGGCGTCGGTCGCGTGGACCTTGCCGCCGGTCAGTTTCCACAGCAGGAAGCTATCGACCGTGCCGAAGGCGAGATCGCCTTTTTCCGCGGCTGCGCGCGCGCCTTCCACGTTATCCAGTACCCATGCGATTTTAGTCGCGGAAAAATAAGGGTCGAGCAGCAGGCCGGTTTTCTGCGTGATGGCGGTTTCATGGCCGTGCGCCTTCAGCGTGGCGCAGAGCGCGGCGGTGCGGCGGTCCTGCCAGACGATGGCGTTATAGACAGGCACGCCGGTCTTGCGGTGCCACAGGATGGTCGTCTCGCGCTGGTTGGTGATGCCGATTCCGGCGATGGAAAGGGAACGATGTTCGCCGATCAGCGCGCGGCAGGCCCACAAGGTGTCGCTCCAGATATCGCGGGCGTCCTGCTCGACCCAGCCATTATGGGGGTAATGCAGCGTCAGTTCCTTCTGGCGGATATCGATGATTTTACCGTCCGCCGAAAACAGGATGGCGCGGGAACTGGTGGTGCCCTGATCGATGGCGAGGATGGCTGTCGTCATGTCATTCCCTTTTTTTATTCTTCGCGGTTTTGTAATGTATACGCCTCAGGCGGCTTTGAACGTGCCATAGCCGTTCAGGCTTTCGTAGGTGGTATCCGAGATATGCAGGCCCAGTTT
>CAKTCH010000179.1 GCA_934538895.1 uncultured Alphaproteobacteria bacterium | reverse complement strand
GGCTTATACTGATCTGCATGTGCAGTGCCAGGGCATGGAGCAACTGCCCGGGCCGATAGAACGCGCGATTGCCAAGGGTTTTCTGATTGGCAACCACACTTATACGCACCGCCGTTCCTCGGAACTCAGCTTTGATGAAGTCGTCGGTGAAATCGAAAAAACTGAGAAGCTGATCGATGCGGCATATAAGAAAGCCGGCAAAACGCGCGGCACAAAATTAATGCGCTTCCCGCACATCGACCGCGGCGCTGGCGGCTGGGTGGTCGATTACAACGCGGCGGGCGACTACGGCGGCACACTTGGCGAGCTTTTCGGTAAAGGCCTTAACATCACCCTCGATCCCCCCACTGCCGCGCAAACCGAAAAGAAACAGAGAATCCAGGAATATCTGAAGGCCGAGGGCTTTAATGCGGATCTATATCAAGGCATCACCTTCCCGTGGTACACGCAAACTGAAATGAAAGATGCCCGCGACAGTCTTTATACTTTCTCCACCTCGGACTGGATGATGAACCCCGATTTCGTCGAACACCGCCACAACTGGGCCTATCAATCGCTCGACGCATTGAAAGGCAAAATAGACAACGACCCGTGGCTCTTCAGCGATACCAGCACCAATATTATTCTGGCGCACGACCATAACCGTATGCTATCCGTCACCACAGCATTGATCGATCACATGCTGGCACGCGGCATTAAATTTTTACCTGTGACCTAACGGAGACAAACATGACGAAAACGACTTCCGGGACATCTTCCAAAAAAGACATTCTGGCCACCGACAAAAACCGTAAATATGTCCGCATCATCGCCGACTACGGCCAGCTCGGCGATCTCGCTTTCTCCGAAGTGACCGACCGCCTGCACGCCGTCATGCGCGAATCCGGCATCGAAGATTATAAGATCGATTCCACGTCCGTCCCCGCGTTCGACACTTACGCCACCGGCTTCACCCTCGCGCAACTCGCGGTGAATTCAAAACTCGGCAAAGACCATGTCTTCTACGTCAACACCGCCCCGCGCAAAGACAAAAAATCCGCCCGCATCAATAACGAAGGTGAGGGCCTTGTTTACGCGCAATTGAAAAACGGCGTGCAGATCGTCGCGGTCAACAGCGGCTATTCGCTCACCTTCATCAAGCCCTTCGCCAAAATCATTTGCGAACTGAAAGTCGATAAAGCCGGATCGCAATTCCGTTCCCGCGATATCTTCCCCTTCGCGGTGGGCGCGGTGCTGCGCGGCGACTCCTCGATCCTCGGCAAAGACGTTTCGAAAACCGTGCCCGCGACCATCCCCGAAAACCGCGTGATTTACACCGACGGCTACGGCAATCTGAAAACCTCCGTCTCGCCGGAAGACCTGAAGAAACTCCAGGGCAAGCTCGCCTATGTGAAGGTCGGCGACTCCGACAATATGCCGGTGCATGTCGGCGCGGGTATTTTCTCGGTGCCGGACGGCGAATTCTGTTTCGCCAAAGGCAGCTCCGGCTGGCCGCAGGGCACCAGTAAAAACCGCATTGAATTCGCGGAAATCGTCCGCCGCGGCGGCAGCGCTGCTTCTGCCTTCGGCGACCCCGCGGGCGGTAAGGTCGTTATGTGGAAACCAATCCCGCGCTAACGCCCGCTTTAGGCCTTGACCAGCAGTAACGGCACCGCCCAGAATTTGCGATACGCCCATCCGGCAAAGGGCACATATTTATTGAGACGCGCCAGCGCGCGCGCCTTGGGGCTTTCGCTTAAACCAAGATAGGTATCTTCAATAAAATCGACACGCGCGAAATGGGGGCCGTATACAGCGCGCATCTGCGCATCCGTCAGGTAATTGGTATTGTTTTTCAAGAAAGCGGCATTGTTGGCCGTAACTTCTTCCGCGTTCATACCCTTTTGATAACCGTTGCGCAGGCCCAGCAGCGCCCAGAATTTCAGGTAAAGCGGATGCTGGATAAAGGAGGCAAATGGCACAAAGATATGGCTTTCAATCGGCGCATAACGTGCCGGAAAGAAATGAAAGGCCGCGCCGCCCGGTTTCAGCACACGCGCCATTTCAAGCGCGACCTCTTCCGGATTCATCACATGCTCCAGCACTGTCTCGCTGACGATATAATCGACGCTGGCATCATCATAAGGCAGGCGATAAGGCTCAAAAGTGATAGACTTGATCAGCCCCTGCGCACGCAACGCGGCCGCATCATCATTGGCGGCCTCATATATATCGCATCCTTGCGCATCAAAACCGGCTGCGCGCATGGTCTTGATAAAACGCCCGGCCCCGCAACCCAGATCGACAATCCGGCTTTGCGCATTCAGGGGAAATCCAGCGGCCTGTATAACTTTCAATGTATGGTGCATGTTTTCAGTTTTAAGGGGCGCCGCAAAGCCGGTCAAGACGGCGACAGGCAAGCCCCCCCGGAATTCCCCATTGATTTCTGCACGCCCTTCTGTCTTTTATAAGGCCTGCATAACGGAGCCGCGGGTGTAGCTTAGTGGTAAAGCTCCAGCCTTCCAAGCTGGCTATGAGGGTTCGATTCCCTTCACCCGCTCCATTTCTTTTTCCGCAGATGTTCACCACAATTCGCTGATGTTTTACAAGTGATTGATGCTATTGCATTTTTCACGCATTTGGATAACCGTGGATTCATCCTTGGTTGCCTACAGTCAGAAAAATTGGGGGTACGTTTTAGGGGTACAGTTCAAGAGATGGGGGTACGATGAAGCTCACAAAAGACGATTGCAAGTATGCAGAAGCCTTGGAAAGGCCATATAAGCTGGCTGATGGGGGCGGTTTGTATCTGCTGGTTAAACCTAATGGATCAAAGCACTGGCGGCTGAAATACCGTTTTCTGGGCAAAGAGAAGCTGCTGGCGCTGGGGCCATACCCCCTCATATCGCTGGCTGATGCCCGTGAGCGCAGAGACGATGCCAAGCGCCTTCTGGTCGATGGCAAAGACCCTATGGCTCAGAAGCAGGCTGCACAGCGCACGGCAGTCCGCAACGCCCAGAATACCTTTAAGGCCGTTGCACTCGAATGGCATGAGAGACAGATCGACCGGTGGAGTGAAAATCACGCCCTGAACGTCATGCGGCGTTTCGATATTGATATTTTTCCTTATATCGGTTCCCGCCCGATTGCCGACATTGATGCGCCTGAGTTGCTGGAGGTGCTGCGCCGGATCGAGAAGCGCGGCTCTCTGGACGTGGCGGCACGAGTAAAGCAGATTTGCGGTCAAGTTTTCAGGTATGGCATTGCGACAGGCCGTTGCAAGCGCGACCACTCCGTTGATCTCAAGGGAGCTTTGAAAACGGGTAAGACCCAGCACTATCCCGCACTAGACATCAAGGAGATGCCGGAATTTTTGAGAGCGTTGGAACGAAACGAACCAAGGCTTTTCAGCCGCACGCGCAAGGGAATCCGGTTGTTGATGCTAACTTTCGTGCGTACCAGTGAGTTGATTAAAGCAACCTGGGACGAGTTCGATTTGGAAAATGGTCAGTGGGTAATCCCCGCAGAGCGTATGAAGGTTGGAGGAGCGCACATTGTGCCGTTGTCCAGACAGGCCATAAAAATCCTGAAAGAGCTAAAGGAAGAAACTGAGCATCTCAATGTAAAATGGGTGCTTCCTGGGCAGGTGCGTCCAAGAGATCACATGAGTAACAACACGCTTCTCTTTGCCATCGGGCGGTTGGGATACAAGGGGCGTATGACGGGGCACGGATTCCGTGCGTTGGCCATGTCCACGATCAAGGAACGGCTGGGCTATCGCCATGAGGTTGTTGATAGACAGCTTGCTCATGCTCACAAGAGCAAGATTGATCGCGCCTATGACCGCGCAAAATTTCTGGATGAACGGATTATTATGATGCAGGAATGGGCTGATTATCTGGATACTATTGCCAACACTGGGAGCATTATAATATATGGCAAATTCCAAC
>CAKTCH010000178.1 GCA_934538895.1 uncultured Alphaproteobacteria bacterium | reverse complement strand
CATGAAGAAGGGCGCGCTCGATTTCATCCACAGGCTATGAGCATAAAGGTTAGTTAGCATTGCGCATGTCAGGATGCATCATCTGACCTACATAATGACCCTTGTGGGTAATTCATGATTTCATAGTTTTTTCAAAGCGCTAATGGCCGTAACTCATCAAATCGTGACCGTTATCACGCATCCAGTCACGGCCTTCTTCGTACGCGGTCGAAAGCTTGGCGCATAGATTCCAGAAGGCTTTGCCGTGATTCATGTGAACAAGGTGCGCGACTTCGTGAGCCACGACATAATCCAGCGATTCCCACGGTGCGAAGATCAGCCGCCACGAGAAAGAGAGATTGCCGTCATCGGCGCAGCTGCCCCAGCGGGAACGCGTATCGCGGACTGAGACGTTGGCGATGGACTTGCCGATACGGGCGGCTTTTTCAACCGCCAGCGCACGAATAACCCTTGAGGCCTCCTTCTTCAGGAAGCGCATGATGCGGTCACTGACCTCTTTTTGATCCTTCTTATTGGTATTCACCAGAAGAATGCGTGGTTTCAATTCGATAGAGGTTCTTTTTAAAGACGGATTATAATTTACCCGGATTTCAACATTGCGGCCAAATAGAGGTATAATATTACCGTCATGAAAGGGCACAAGATCCGGCAACTCACCGATTTTCTGATCGATCCAGTGCTTGTATTCTTTGGCGAAATTCCGGGCCGTGGTCATATCGGCCCGCGTAGGCACGACCAGATAAACCACCCGTTCCTTGGTATCCAGGCGCAAAGCCATCCTGCGGGCGCGTTTGCTGACCTGCAGGCGCAAATGCGGGCTGATATGGCTCAGTTTGTCCGACATAAATCCTGTACTTTCCCTATATATTCAGTATGACTGATATGGCCCCTAAATTCCAGAAAACATCCTAAAAAACCTAGGATTTCTGCGGGTTTCCTGCTGCTTTGCAGCGTAGTCGCAGAGACGGGAATCTGTGAAGAACAACATAAAAATCCGCAAGGAATTTTCAAGCCGCCCCCACAGGCTTCGTCGCTGCTTTTAAGCCATTACAGGCCGGAGCATCAGCTTGGGGCGGATCATAGGCAATCCCGGAGCGGGCTGCAATCTTTCTGATGAAGCCATTGAATTTGTTATATATTTTTGCTTTCACTGAAGGCGCGAGGAAAAGGCGCCGCTATTCGGCGGCTTCCAGCTCTTTCGCGGTGCGGGCAGCTTTGCGGGCGTTGACCGCGTCGATACCGTGCTTCGCCTTGTTCCATTTTTCAGGAGCCTTGTCAGGGATAACGGCAAGATCGGCTGCCGGAATCGGATCGGCATCATGATCGAAGACGCGAATGAAATGGCGGATGCGCGGCATGATTTCTTCACGCCATTTGCGGCCATTGAAAATACCGTAGTGCCCGGTCTTTTCTTGGAAGTGATGGAATTGCCTGTCATCGGACAGGTTCATCACCATGTCATGAACCGCCGTAGTCTGGCCGTTGGCGGAAATATCGTCCAGTTCGCCTTCCACAGTCAGAATGGCGGTATGTCTGACGGCTTTGGCATCGACGGGATAAGTCTGCTCGTTAATCGGGTTCTTCCACACCATCTTGCCCTGCGGCAGCAGATAACGCTGGAATACCACATCGACGGTTTGCAGATAGAACTCTCCCGGAATATCTATCACCGACAGATATTCGTCATAGAATTTGCGGTGCGTTCCGGCGGAGTCGCCGTCGCCTTTCACCAGATGCTGGAAGAATTGCATATGGGAACCGACATGGCGATCGAGATTCATACTCATGAAGCTGCTGAGCTGGATGAACCCCGGATAAACCTTGCGGTGCGCCCCCGGATAATAAAACGGCACCGTGGTAACGACCGTTTTCGCCAGCCAGTGGCCGGGATTGCGCTCGGCCATTTCGTTGACCTTGGTGGGCGACACGCGCGCATCGATCGGGCCGCCCATCAGCGTAATGGTCAGCGGGCGGTTCGGGTCTTCGTCGGCCTCCATCAGCGCCGTCGCTGCGAACACCGGCACGGCAGGCTGGCACACGGCGATGACATGAACATCGGCGCCGAGCAGGCTCAGGAAGTCGCGCACATAGGCGATATAATCATCAAGGTTGAAACGCCCGGCGGACATCGGCACCTGCCGCGCGTCGCGCCAGTCGGTGATGTAAACGTCGTGATGGGGCAGCAGGGCCTCGACGGTGCCGCGCAGCAGCGTCGCATAATGACCCGACATCGGCGCCACAATCAGCACTTTCGGGTCCTTGCGTTTCACCTTGCGGCGGAAATGGATCAGGCTGGCGAACGGCTTCTCGATGACGATCTGCTCTTCAACGTCCACCGTCTTGCCGTCAATGGTCGTTGTCGGCAGATCGAAGGACGGCTTGCCAAACTTGCGCGTGACACGCTCGAAAATCTCGGCGCCCGCCGCCAGCGAACGGCCCGCCTGCGTATAGGCCAGCGGGTTAAGCGGGTTTTGATAGGCCGTGCGCATCATCTCGGCGGTGATACGCGCCGGTGTCAGCATGGCATGTTGGAGGTCGAAAAGATGATATAACAAAGACGGTACTCCTGCTTGATTCCCTTATAATATACACCGTGCCCCCTATCTGTGCAGTGCAACATGAATATATATTAGCAAGATACTGTGTATATCTCGTAAAGAGGATTGTTTTGGCCCGGTATTGATGTCTAAGTTACTAATATGAAAGAATTTTTCCTAAATCTGCCGCATGAGGTCTACGATCCCGCCCGCGTCTATACGGCGATGGCGGCCCTCATGCTATGCGTTGCGGTGGGCATGATCACCGGGCCGATGCACGGCAACGCCAACCCGTTCCTGTGGAAACTGGCGAACGGCCTGTTCGGCGGCCTCGGCAGGAAGCTGGATCGCCCTCAGCGCAAGGCCACGGACCTGATGTTCCGGGGGTTTATCCTGCTGGTCCCGGCGCTGCTGATATTCTTCCTGCTGGCGGAGGGCGCGGTCAGGCTGTCCGCCGGCTATCCCTATAAAGGTTTTACCGAGGTCGTCCTGTTGTCGCTGTCGATGACGGCGGGCACGGTATGGTTCGCGCTGCTGCGCCTGTTTTTCGCCCGCCGCGACAATAAAGTGAGCCGGAACGCCTTCTCGTCGATTGCCGTTTCCACGCGCGTCGATCTTTCCCAGACGGATCTGTTTGGCGTCACCCGCACGGGCATGGCGCTGGCGGCGCGCGCCTTTGACAAGGGCATCGTCGGGCCTGTGTTTTGGTATCTTCTGGCGGGACTGCCGGGCGCATATATATATGCGTGCCTCGCCGCCCTGAGCTGGCGTTTCGGCAGGGACGGTTTCACTAAAGGATTCGGCAGCGTACCTCTGGCGCTGGAGAAGCTTCTGGGGTTCGTGCCGGGGGCCTTTGCCGGGGCGCTGATGGCGCTTTCCGGGCTTTTTACCCCGACGGGCGGCATGACCCGGGCGCTTCGCGCGCTGGGGCCGGGGCAGGGCCATGCCCGCTATGAGCAGGGGGGCTGGCCGGTGACGGCGATGGCCTATGCCCTGAACGTCAGTCTCGGCGGCCCGGTCACGGATATCGACGGTTCCAGCCTGCGCCGGGACTGGGTCGGACCGGAAAACGCCACCGCCCAGCTTGAAAACGGCCATTTGCGCCGGGCTTTATATATGAGCCTGATCGCCCACATGCTGTTCCTCGCCAGCCTGATGGGGGCGCTTTTCTGGGGTGGAAAGCTGGCTTAAGGCCTGTTTTATGGCTTTAAAATGCTTGACTTCCTGCCGTCAAACCCCTAATTTCCAGCCCGGAATCAAAAAAACACCACTTGGTACAAGGATTAAAGAAATGAGCCGCCGCTGCATGGTTACGGGCAAAATACAAATGTCGGGGAACAATGTTTCTCACGCCCAGAACAAAACCCGCCGCAAATTCAACGTAAGCGTGGGCGATCAGGGCATTTACAGCGAAGTGCTGGGCAAAGCCGTGCGC
>CAKTCH010000177.1 GCA_934538895.1 uncultured Alphaproteobacteria bacterium | reverse complement strand
TTCAGCGGGCTGGACACCACCAAGGCTAACTCAGTCCTGGGTCCGGCGCCGCAGCCCGGCAAGGAGATGGTGTTGAACGCCGCGACGCTGATGCGTCTGGCCAAGGCGCTGGAGCTTGACTGGCGCCCCGCCACCACAGCCGACCAGATCGTCATTCGCCGTTCCGCCACCGTGATCGGCAAGGACATTATCGAGAAGCTGGTGAACGAGAAACTGTTCGAAGAAGGCCTGACCGGCGATTACCGCATGAGCATGGCCAATACCGTGACCGATATCGTGCTGCCGCAGGAGATGCCGGCGCAGGCTGAAATCTCGCAATTCCGTTTCGATCCGCAAAAAGATGTGTTCGAGGCCACCGTTTCCGCGCCGTCCGCCAGCCAGCCGGTTCTTGAAATGGCGATATCCGGCACGGTCGAGCGCCTGGTGAACGTACCGGTATTGAAAGAGAGCCTGAAGAACGGCGATATTATCGGCCATGCCGATATCGATTTCATCAAGCTGCCGCAGAAGGACGTACAGCGCGACTTCATCCTGAAAGGCGAGACGCTGAACGGCATGACGCCGCGCCGCATGGTCATGGCCGGGAAGCCGATCCGCGATCTGGAACTTGAAAACCCGCAGATCGTAACCCGCGGCGCCGGTGTGACGCTGGTTTACAAGGAAGGCCCGATGATATTGAGTGCCCGCGGCAAATCGATGCAGAACGGCGCCCGTGGCGATCTGGTGCGGGTCATCAATCTGAATTCAAATCGTTCCCTTGAGGGTATCGTGACCGCCGAGAATGAAATCACGATCGTCCGTTAAGCAGGAACATAATAAAGGAGTGGGTAAAATGATGTGTAACATGAAACGGATCAAAGGCCTGGGCCTGATGCTGGCGACAACCACGATGCTGACCGCCTGCGGCTCGCTGGACAGGCTGGCGAATGTGGGCCAGCCCCCGGCCATGTCCAAGATCGAGAACCCGCATTTGCAGGAGGGTTACCAGCCCGTCAGTATGCCGATGCCGGCCCCGAAGATGGTATCGAAACAGCCCAATTCCCTATGGCAGTCCGACAGCAAGACCTTCTTCAAGGACCAGCGCGCGACGCAGGTGGGCGATATCCTGACTGTCATGGTCGATATCAAGGATGAAGCCGATTTCGAAAATAAAACGGAGCGCACCCGTGAAAGTCAGGAGAATGTCGGCCTGCCGAACTTCCTCGGCTATGAGGCCGCGCTGAACCGTGTCCTGCCGACCGCCGTGGACAATAATGCGCTGGTGGGGCTGAGCAGCGATACCAACACCACAGGCGACGGCAAGATCGAGCGTGAAGAATCCGTCAAGCTGCGCCTCGCCGCCGTGGTCAACCAGATATTACCCAACGGCAATATGGTGATATCCGGCAATCAGGAAGTGCGTGTGAATTTCGAAAAACGTATCCTGAAAGTGACGGGCATCATCCGCCCGCAGGATATCAGCATCGACAACACGGTCACGTATGACCAGATCGCCGAAGCCCGTATCGTTTACGGCGGCGAAGGCCATATCACAGACCTGCAACAACCGCGCTACGGCCAGCAGGTATACGATATCCTGATGCCGTTCTAACCCGGTTTCCCCCGCTGACAGGATGCAGACTTCTGGAAATATGATTTATTGCAAAGAGATTGCCAGCATCCGGAAACCATCATCCCCGGCTTGACTGGAGATCCAGCGCCACAAACTCTGAGCAAGCAGGCACTCTCCTGAGTTCCCGCTTGCACGAGAATAGAAATAATAAGGAGAATCATTGAATTTAATGAGTCTGCTCTTGATACTTGCAGGATAAAAGTGGGATTGCTTGGGGAGTTCTTAAAGTTTTCGATTTCCTTAATCAGGAAAATGTAAAACAGAAGGATGGAACAACTACGAAGGATATGCCGCCATCAGATGATTATGAATGTAAATAGCATGAATTTTCCTGTTCTCAGGATTAATGAGTTCCATATTAGAAGATTTCAATCACCTTCGGAACTCAAGCTAATGTCCCAAAAATATTTGGAGAATAATAAATTCAAAGAGAAGACTTTTTTTATAGACTCCAAGGGTATTAAGTGGACATTGCTTGATACGCGATGGAAGAGGAAAAGTTTAAATCCATTCCGTTGGTCTCGCCGATCTCCTGCTATCATTATCGATCATAAAATCGAACAATCTATTCAGCTCACAATAGATGATATAAAAAATATAATCCTAACAATGGTTCTAAAAGAAAAATGGCACCGTCAAGGGCACCAAAGCGAAGCCCAGTTTCGTAATATGATTGCCGATACTAATAGTATTCCGGAGATCATTAATGCAATCAGCTTTTATGGAGATTGGGTAGGTTAAGGCCCGTCGTTTCATACGGGCCTTTTTCTTCGGATACAGCCGAACAACGGTACTCCCTTTAAGCCGAGGGTGATGCCGCCCCTTTCATATTGTTCCAGAACAGACCGTCGCAATACATGAAAGTGTTGCTGCGATAGTCCATGGCGCGCGGCTGGGAACAGGTCGTCAACGTCGTAATGCCGACAATGCGTATCCAGTTCGTGCCGTTACAGAACTTGTAAGACGGGATAATCAGCAGGGGATCATATTCAAAAGCCGCTTCGTTGGTGCAACTTCCCAGCGCGATCCCCAGGCCGAAATAATACCAGCGCGTGCCGTCATAAAATTCGTATTGCCTGGCGGCATTATTATACCGCATGGTTCCCGCTTGTTGCGCCTGCGCCGTCTGCCCCCATACCAATGTGCAAAGCAGCGCTAAAAGCAGTCGTACTCCATACCTTTTGCATGACATTTCCTACCCCTGTGTATCTGTATTGTTGAATTCAGTCGGCAGGGGTTTATTCATGCAAAAGAAAAACCGGCACACCTTCGTATGCCGGTTTTTCTGGAAAACATCGTTATGGATTATTATTCCTCGCGGTGGACGCGTTCCATGCGCTCGTGGCGCTCCTGCGCCTCAAGACTCAGGGTGGCGATCGGGCGGGCATCGAGGCGGGCGACGGCGATCGGTTCGCCGGTTTCTTCACAGTAACCGTAGGAGTCGTCGTCTATGCGCAGCAGCGCCTCGTTGATCTTGGAGATCAGCTTGCGCTCGCGATCGCGGGTGCGCAGTTCAAGCGCGTGATCGGTTTCGGCGGAAGCGCGGTCGGCCAGATCTGGCTTTTGCAGCTCCGTGCCCTGCAACGTGTCGTGAATGGTGCCCAGCGATTCACGCAGGAGTTCTTCACGCCACTGAATCAGCTTCAGGCGGAAATATTCCTTCATGATCGTGTTCATGAATTTGCCTTTGTCCTTTTTCGGATCGTAATCCGGGGGGACGACGGTGCTATTTGGTGATGCCATGGTCTTACAAGCCCCTCCGCTTAGGCTATAAATTTAGAAACCGGGAGAATATAGAATTTTGCCCCCGCAGCGGCAAGCCGGAATCAAAGATCAGGCCGGGTTATCCAAAGCCTTGCAAAGCTTGGCTATTTCGATCTGCGCCCGCAGGTCGATTTCGTCAAGCACCGCGTGAAGGCGCGGGTCCATGATTTTTTCCCGGTGCGCGGCCACGACGTCGGCAATATCAATGATATGGCCGACGGTTAAGGTGCCGCTCAATAAGGCGATACGTAAATTATCAAGTTCATTCAGTATGTTATCAGCCCGCACCTGCATACGTTTGCGGGCAGCGCGGTCCGTGGGGTCCTCCACGGACTGGGCCGCCAGCAGGGAATCTATCGATGCAATCGAATGCGTGGCCGCCGCACCGCGGGTTTCTTTCACCCCGCCTGTTAAAAGATCGCTGAAGGAGCCGTCGGCAGACGAAACCTTGCCTTTTCCTTTGCTGCTCGCGGTCGCGGGGGTGCGGGTCAGCACCCACGTCAGGGTTTCCCGCACGAAGAAGTCGCTCTCCTGCCACAACAGCTGGGCGATCGCCGGCGCGAGGTGCGGGTCCGCACGCTCGCCCAGACCCACGGC
>CAKTCH010000176.1 GCA_934538895.1 uncultured Alphaproteobacteria bacterium | reverse complement strand
GCGGAAATCCTGCAAATCCATCGAGCCGTATTGCGACGGATGCGTCGCCATGGAGTCGGTGAAGATGCCTTCGCTGTCCTGCACCTCGCGGCCATGCTTGCGCATCTGGCTGAAAAGCTCGTTGCGCAGGATGGTGAACAGCCATGCCTTCATGTTGGTGCCCATCTGGTAATGGTCCTGCTTGGCCCAGGCCTTCATGATGGTGTCCTGCACCAGATCGTCGGCGCGGTCGTGCCGCCCGATAAGGGAAATCGCGAAGGCGCGCAGGCTCGGCAGGGCGGCCAGCATTTCGCGTTTGAAACCCGGTTGTGCGTCCATGGTCGCGCTCTCACTCATTGGCGGACTTGTCGGCGGCCATGCGCTCGACCCGATCAAGTTTCTCCAGAAGATCGAGGAAGCGGTCGGGTATGACCTCGTCCTGCACGGCGGCGTAAAGCGAGCGCAGGCGAACGCCGATCTGATTGTTCGGATCCATCAGGTCGGCCACCGGGCCTGCCTCAGGATTTGCCCCCTCGTCCTGTTTCTTGCCGTTCATCATCAAACTATCGCTCTTATACGTTGCATATGGTTCTTTACCCATTAAAGTCACGGATGGACGTTGCGGCCCCTGGATGGTCGATCCATCGCCCGCGCCTGATACTGCCCCGAAATCTGCCATTGGATCCGTCATGATGTGTGCGCGAAAATGAACTGCAAGTCACCGGAGTAATTCACGACAGCCAAAAAAGTTCCGCATGAGGCGGAACTTTTTTAACATCATCGCGTTCACCTCGGGATCGATACCCGCTCTGGGGCGAATAAAATTGGGAGTATATACATGACACTGTCCACTCGAATTGCGCCGCACATTCCCTATCTGCGGCGTTATTCCCGGGCGCTGACCGGCAGCCAGACCTCTGGCGACGCTTATGTGGCGGCCGTGCTGGAAGCCATTATCGCCGATATCAGCATCTACCCCAAGACGTCCGACGACCGGGTCGCATTGTACAAACTCTACACCGATCTCTTTGGTTCCACGGCGATTGCCATTCCCGAACCGGACTCCCCTTACGCATGGGAACAGCGCGCCTCGGTGAACCTGTCGAAGGTGCCGCCGCTACCGCGCCAGGCCTTCCTGCTGACATCGGTCGAAGCCTTCCGCGTCGATGAAGTCGCCGAAATCCTCGACATGACGGAAAAGGAAGTCTATGGCCTCCTGGACGAAGCCTCGCAGGAAATCTCCCGGCAGGTGGCGACCGATATCATGATCATCGAGGACGAGCCGCTGATCGCCATGGATATCGAGCAGATGGTGGAAAGCCTCGGTCACCGCGTCACCGGCATCGCCCGCACCCATGACGAGGCGGTCAAGCTCTACAACTCCACCCAGCCGGCAATGGTGCTGGCCGATATCCAGCTCGCCGACGGCAGCTCGGGCATCGATGCCGTCAACGATATTCTGAAAAGCAGTTCCATCCCGGTCATTTTCATCACTGCCTTCCCCGAACGCCTGCTGACCGGCGAGCGGCCCGAGCCGACTTTCCTCGTCACCAAGCCCTTCAATCCCGACATGGTGAAGGCGCTGATCAGCCAGGCTCTTTTCTTTAACGAAAGCACAAGGGCAGCCGCGTAAGATTTATTCTTCCGATGGCCGGAACCGGCAAGGCGCGGGATCGTTCTGCACGAACACCACCGCGCCTACCGGGCAGGCTGGAATGACTGAGATTTGAAACTATGCCCGCCGGATCAGCAATCGGCGGGCCTGCTGTAGCGACGTCCCGCTGATATGACGGCGTTGCAGGGAAAGGCTGGCATGTGACGACGCAATCTTCCTCTTCAGGAGCCTTCGCGGGAGCCGACGCCAGCGCCGCATCCAGAACTACCATGCTGGAAAAAGCACTCGTCTCAGCCGGAATCGGCATTATACAGCAAGATGAATCCCTCATAATCAATTATGCCGGTAACCTGCCGGCGCATTTCAATGACTCCGATGCGCTGATCGGCAAGGACGACCGCGCCCTGTTCGGCGATTCCGACGGCGCGCGTCTCAGCGCCATCAAGAAACAGGTTCTGCGCAACGGCGAAGCCGCGATCACCGAGGTGGAATGCGCCACCCCAGAAGGTGCGCGCGTCTACGAGTTGAAGATCGAGCCGACCGCCGACGGCGAGCGTTTCGGCGTGCTTTCCATCGTTTCCGATGTCACCGACACGCGCCATCGCGAACGGGTGCTGAAATCCCTGCTGCGGGAACTGTCGCACCGCTCGAAAAACCTGCTCGCCATCATCCAGGGCATTGCCATGCAGACGGCGCGCAACACCGTCTCGCTGGATTATTTCCTCAAGAAGTTTCGCGGGCGGCTGCAATCCCTGTCGCATTCGCAGGATCTGATCACCGATTCAAGCTGGCGCGGCGCTTACCTGTTCGAACTGGTCGACAAGCAATTCGCGCCGTATTGGCCCGACCGTGCCTCGCCGATGCGTGTCGAGGGCCTGAACGCTCATCTTTCGCCGAATGCCGCCGTGCATATCGGCCTTGCCCTGCATGAACTGATTGTCAATTCCGCCGCCCACGGAGCCATCGCCTCCGGCGCCTCGACCATATCGATCGAATGTCGCGAGGTGGAATATGAAAGCCGCAAGGCCATCCTGATCGTCTGGACCGAACTGGCCGGCGCCATGCCGCGTGGCGGCGAGTTCGAGGAAAAAAGCTTCGGCCGCACGATTCTGGAGCGTGTGGTGCCGACCTCTGTCGCAGGCGCGGCAAGCTTTGCCACCACGCCGCACAGCATCGAATACCGGCTGACTGTGCCGGAAGCGGAATTCGAAATCCTTTCCCGTCCCGCCTGATTTCCGATCTTCAACGCTGAAGCTGCCGCACGTTCATACGCGCAAAAATAAAGGCAGCCAGCGATTGGGGACGCTGGCTGCCTTGACACTCACCGGGAGGGGAACCGTGAGTGAAGCCGGACAAACTCTGGGGCGCGCATTGGGGTCGATGCGATAAGTTGTCCGACGCCGATAAAACGTCCCCTGCGGTGGAAAGTTCCAGCCCTCTTCGATTTTTTTCAAATGGCCCTCGACAAGGCTTTTCCGGCCGCTTCTGCACAAAACATGAATTTTCGAGTATAAATTATGCAGCAGCCTGCCGCAGAAATATTCGATTTGCCATTTTGCAATGCACAATGTCCTCTTTCGAAAAAATGCAGGTTTTTTCAGTGCCATTTCGCAGTTGCAAAATGAAAGACATGCGGTTCGCTTTAAAATTTTACCGTTTGATAAATAAATTATCCTGAGTTACGCTTGACGTCACTGGCCGTTACACAAAAAGGGAACTTCGATGGGACGACTGGACACTGGGATCAAAACGGGCAGGCTTACGCCTGCGGAATATGACGCCAACTTTTCCGATCTGCATCCGCGCCTCGACCATCATGAGGCGCTGGTGGCTTCCGACCGCTGTTATTTCTGCTACGACGCGCCCTGCATGACGGCCTGTCCCACCGCGATCGATATTCCGCTGTTCATCCGGCAGATATCGACAAACAATCCGGTCGGCGCGGCGCATACCATCTTCGACCAGAACATCCTCGGCGGCATGTGCGCCCGCGTCTGTCCAACCGAAACGCTGTGCGAGCAGGCCTGCGTGCGCAATACGGCCGAGCATCGCCCGGTCGAGATCGGCCGGTTGCAGCGTTACGCCACCGATATCGCCATGCAGGAGAACCAGCAGTTCTACCGCCGGGCGGCCCCCAGCGGCAAGACCGTCGCCGTGGTTGGCGCAGGCCCTGCGGGCCTTGCCGCCGCCCACAGGCTGGCGGTGAAGGGCCATGCCGTGGTGATGTTCGACGCACGCCCGAAAGCGGGCGGCCTCAACGAATACGGTATCGCCACCTATAAATCGACCGACAATTTCGCGCAGCGCGAGGTGGATTACGTGCTGTCCATCGGCGGTATCGAAGTGCGGTATGACCAAAAGCTCGGACGCGATTTTTCGCTGGCGGACCTGACCGGGCAATATGATGCCGTCTTCCTCGG
>CAKTCH010000175.1 GCA_934538895.1 uncultured Alphaproteobacteria bacterium | reverse complement strand
ATAGATCGCCATCAGATAATCCAGCAGCTTCTCATAATGCTCGGCGGACACATTGTCCTCCAGCATCACATCGCCGCCGCTGCTCAGGACGAACAGCCTGTCGCTGGCCTGATGGATCATGCGCGTCAGCGCGTCCACACGGTTCTCGGCGGCGGCTTTCGCCGCTTCCGCCAGCGTCGTGCTGGGCTCGAACGCCAGCCCCACGCTTAACGTGGACCAGCCCCCGGCGCCATCCAGCAGGAATGTTTTTTGATTTAAAACACCCGACGTCGCCCACGCGATCGTCTGTGCCGCCAGAGAAACGCCGACGCCGCCCTTGCCCCCCATCAGGGCAATCAGGCGGCTGCCCGTGGCGCCGATCTTTTTAATCAGTATCCCCGCGATATCGTCGCTCAGCGGCTCCGCCTTGATCGGCTTGACCAGATAATCGCTGACCCCCATGCCCACCAGACGGCGATAGAGATTCACGTCGTTGACGGGGCCGATGATAATGGCCGCCGTATTCTCGCTGCACACGCTCCCCAGCGCCTCGATGCGGTCACTGAACGCGTCGCTGATTTCTTCCGTCTGGATAATCACCAGTTCGGGAGACGCATATTGCGTATAAGTATCGATAGCCGTATTCACGTCGCCTTCGGTCACGTCCAGCGTCACGCGCGCAAAGCGCCAGTCCTGCGCGATCGCCTCGAACGACTGGCGCGTATCGGCATCCCGCGTAAACAAGGTTACGCGCGCACTGGGCAATAATACCGAAGTATGGGATGTATCGCTTTCACTCATGGATCGGCCCAAGCAGGAAGTAGAATTATGAATACTCAGAAGACTTTTCCAGTCTTCTCAATAATTACGCGAAAACGTTACGAATTGCTTACGATCCTGCAGAATCCCTTAAAGCGCCTTATTGGGTAGAAATTCGCCGCAGGTTGTCATACGGCTCGCCTGCCCGGTAACGCTCGACAACCGTGCGCGCGCGGCGACCATCGCCATCACCCATATCCGGCGCGCGGCCCGCAAGGTCCGCCGGGCGGGCCACCTGACGGCTGACCATGGTCTGCACCGAGCAGCCCAGCTTGTAATCAGGATCAAGATCGGCCTTCATCACATCGGACCCCGGCATCATGCCGCACCCTTCCGGCGGCTGCGCACTGACGCTGTTGTAGCCGACGATCATTTCCGATTCATCGCCGCTGTAATCGGCGGCCAGAATGCTGCCTCTGATATCCTTCACCTGACGCCTGTTCAGTTCGCCTATAATGCGGTGCAGCTGGTCCGTGGCCTTCATCGCCGTATTCTTTTTGGAATAGGGATCGTAAGAAACGATCACTTCCGCCTGACCGTTGCCATGACGCCTGAAATGATCGCCGATCTCGTCGAACTGCGCCGCGCCCACGCTGGCCGTTTTATAGGATTGCGCATAATTATCGGATTCCAGCACGATTCTCTGTTCGGATACCTGCGAAGGCATATCGATCCGGGCGCACCCGCCAAGGGCCAGCGCCGCAACGGCGGCCAGAACCAGCCAGGCATGGTGCGCGGAAGGGCACATGCCATCATTCATCAGGGCTATAGGACGGGCGGTCATGCGGTTTCCTCGCATAAGGGTTGAAAATTACGGAATCAGATAACCGAAAGCCTTACCCTCGGCCAGATCTTTCGGCAGCGCGCGTCTGTTGGCGTAGGTACGGCGGATATTATCGGCAAAAGCTTGCGACAAAGGACTGGTGCGTTCAGGCGCTGCCTTCACTTCGGCCTGCGCCGCGGCGAAAGGCGTCACCATAAACGGCGTAACCATCACCACAAGTTCGGTTTCGCTGCGTTCAAAGCCGCGCGATTTTATCAAGTCGCCCAGAACAGGCGTATCCTTGATCCCCGGCAAGCCCTGCAATGTCTTTACCGCCTGCGACTGGATAATCCCCGCAATCATCAGGCTGGCACCGCTGCCCATCTCCACCGTCGTCGAAGCACGGCGCACGTCGATCGCCGGAACGTTGATGCCGCCTGCGCCGCTGACGCCGTTTGCGCGGTCAAGCGAAGATACTTCGGTCTGTATTTGCAGGCTGATGCGGTCATCCGACATGACGATCGGACGGAAATTCAGCGACACGCCGAAAGCGCGGAACGTCACGACCACGTTGCCGTTCTCATCGATGCTGCTCGGGATTGGCACTTCACCACCGGCGAGGAACCCGGCTTGCTCACCCGAGATAGCGGAAAGATTAGGCTCGGCCAAAATGCTCAGCATACCTTCTTGTTCCAGCAAACTGATCTCGGCCTGTAGCGGCGCGAAATCGCCGTTATTGAAGATAAAGCCGCCGATCGCGCGCGGCACGTTACCCAAGCCGCCCCGTTCGTTCGGATTGAGGATGCCTTGCGAATCGCCACCCAGATAATTCACCGCGAAATCAGTGCCGATCTCACGCAGCGATGTACGCGCCACTTCCATGATTTTGACCTTCAGCATCACCTGCTGGTCGCCCTGCACGCTCATCAAGTTCGCGATGTTGCTGGCGTTACCGGCGATGCGTGCGGCCAGATCTTGAATCTTGTTCGAAGCTTCCGGCGTGGACACGCGCCCCGTCAGCACGACCTGATTATTCACCGTCTTGGCGCGCACGCCGCTTTCGCCGGGGAACAGGCTGCTGATATTGCTTTGCAGGGTGATTTCATCGATACGCACATGCACGTTCATGCGCTTCAGCACGTTGCCCTCGGCGTCCAGCACGATGATGTTGGTGTCGCCGATATTGGCGCCCACCATATAAAGCTGATTGGATTGCAGGGCCTGAACATCGACGATACGCGGGTTCGCCACCAAGACGTCCGCAACCGGCCCGTCGATCTTGACGATCTCGGCCTTACCGATGGTCAGCACCAAAGTCGGATCCTGATGCTGTGCTGCGGCGGACACCGTGACCAGATCGGCCTTCCCGGCATAGCTTTGCCATGCGCCGACCGTGCAGCAGAGCACAAGCAGCATCACAGCGACGAAACGCGCGAATATCCGGCCAGAAACGCGGGATAAGTTTGTGGACAAACCCATCATTTTCAATTCACTCAGATTGTTACAGAGACATCCGGAAGGAATATCTCGGGAAGGTCTTCTAATAGTAAGGCATATTCCTGAAAAATGCTATAGCCTCGGATAGATATTACCGTAATTACGGCGATACCCCCAATTCGTTTACAGAATTGCCGCTGAAAATCCGCACGCTGTGCGATCCGCCGCCGCGGCGCTCCTGCATCATATTGACCAGATCGTCATAAAGGCGCGTCATGCGGGCATCGGTCGCCGCCGGCAGGGCTTCAACGATCTTGTCGTCGCCCAGCGGACGCAGGACCAGTTCCAGCGCGCCGACGGATCCCGCCATGGACAAAATCTGCGCCCCTTGCGGGTCCACTTCCATCGTATAAACCTTGCCGGCCTGAACTTTCTCCTCATTGCGCGTGGCGCGCTGATCGACCGCCAGAACCTTGACGTTCTGCATAATCGTCTCCGCCGCGCGGCTGTTCAGGTTTTCCCGCAAAATCGTGCGGGCGGCCTCGCTGTTATTGCCGCCCGGCAGGGTGATGCGCGGACGATAGGTCAGGACGATATCGACATAATCGCCCGGCGACACAAACCCCCCGGCGGCACTGCGGGCGTTGGCGTTGATCGCCACGGCGCGCATCCCCGGACTCAGGCTCGCCGCGAGGAAGTTGGCTTTTTTCTCAACCAGCGACGCCTTCGTGATCGGTTCGTTCAGCGCCATCGAGCGGCGCACCTTGCCGTTGGCGATATCCGTGATTTTCTTGTTGCCGTCTTTCAGCAGCATCCCGTCGAACACGCCGGATTTCGGCCAGTCGGCCCATTTCACATTCGCCGCGCTCAGTGTCTCGCCCGCCTTGATCACCTTCGAAGCCACGACGATCTGCACGCGCGCCTCTTCCTTGACCGGCTGTTTCTTGCGGTCGCCCTTGAGCGTCGCCTGCACGATCATGGCCACCAGTACGGCTACCAGCAAGCCCCCCGCCATCACGATCAGAAC
>CAKTCH010000174.1 GCA_934538895.1 uncultured Alphaproteobacteria bacterium | reverse complement strand
GAAACCTTTCTAGCCCCGCAAGCGTATTCATTTTATGTAAATGAATATTTAAATGCTGGAAAGCCGGCCCGTTTTAGAGAAAATCGTCCTAACCCACGGGGGTGATTCGGTTTTTATTTGACGGGGGTGGACGGTTTGGTTATAACCAAGCTGTCTTATTTAAGAAATTCCTCAAAAACGAAGACTTTGGGTGCGCCTAGTAAATGGTGTGCAGGGTAGGCAGGAGAGCCGACCGCGATAAGACGAAATTTTTTCCAGAGCACTACCAAACTTTAAAGAGACTGATTTCGCGCGCAACGCGACAGATGGATTAAACCCTTGAAGCCCGATGTCCTTGACGGCTCCAGATCCAACCCGGAATGAATCCCCTCAAAAAAACGGAAACCAAAGAATTGATGAACCTTCAGGATTTGAAAACGAAATCGCCTGCCGACCTTTTGGCTTTCGGCGAAGAGCTTGGCATAGAGAATTGCAGCGCGATGCGCAAACAGGACATGATGTTTGCGATTTTGAAGCAGCTGGCGGAGCAGAACGTGCCTATTTCCGGGACGGGGGTTCTGGAGGTTTTGCAGGACGGTTTCGGCTTCCTGCGCTCGCCGGAAGAAAACTATCTGCCGGGGCCGGACGATATTTACGTGTCACCCTCGCAGGTGCGGCGCTTCGGCCTGCGCACGGGCGATATCGTCGATGGCGAGATCCGCGCCCCGAAAGACAATGAACGTTATTTCGCGCTTTTAAAGGTCGGCTCAATCAACAGCGAAGCGCCGGAGAAGCTGCGTCACCGGATCAACTTTGACAACCTGACCCCGCTTTATCCAGAGCGCAAGATCAAGCTGGAACTGGAAGACCCGACCAAGAAGAACATGACCCAGCGCGTGATCGAGCTGGTATCGCCGCTGGGCTTCGGGCAGCGCGCGCTGATCGTGGCGCCGCCGCGCGTGGGTAAAACCATCATGCTGCAGGATGTGGCGCATTCAATCATCCAGAACCATCCGGAAACATATCTTATTATCCTTTTGATCGACGAACGGCCTGAGGAAGTTACCGATATGGTGCGTAACGTTCTCGACAAGAACCGAGACAAGGGCGTGCAGGGCGAAGTGATTTCATCGACCTTCGATGAACCGGCGACGCGTCACGTAGCGGTGGCAGAGATGGTGATGGAAAAAGCCAAGCGCCTGGTCGAACACAAGCGCGACGTCGTCGTGCTGCTGGATTCGATTACGCGTCTGGCGCGTGCCTACAACACCGTGGTGCCGTCATCGGGTAAAGTGCTGACCGGCGGTGTGGATGCCAATGCGTTGCAAAGGCCGAAGCGTTTCTTTGGTGCCGCGCGTAACACGGAAGAAGGCGGTTCATTGACCATCATAGCCACGGCGCTGATCGAAACGGGCAGCCGTATGGATGAGGTGATCTTTGAGGAGTTCAAAGGTACGGGCAATTCCGAGATCGTGCTGGAGCGCAAGATTGCCGATAAACGCGTCTTCCCGGCGATCGATATCCAGAAATCCGGCACGCGCAAGGAAGAGTTGCTGGTGACCAAGGATGCTCTCAACAAGATGTATATGTTGCGCCGTGTGCTTTCACCGATGGGGACCGTGGATGCGGTGGAGTTCCTGATCGACAAGCTGAAAGATACGAAGAGCAACGAGGATTTCTTTACCCGTATGAACCAGTAGTCGTCCTTTTCAGGATTGTAGAAAGCCCGCTGTTTCAGCGGGCTTTTTTCTGAGCCGTTCGATGCCTTTTTTAGAGATATATAAAATAACTCAACAATTTTAAGTATTTACAAGCTAATTTCGAAACGAAAATGTTTGTCATAACCTGTATTTTAAGCGTAGGCTGAATAAATGGGCTTAAGCATTCGATCGGGCTGATGGACCCGATATTCTGAAATGAAAAGCCGGAACGGCTCATGCGCGTCTTTGATATCGCGTTTAGAGCGTTTCGTATCATCAGTCGATTAAATCGGGGTGGGTTATCATGAGTGTGGTTTTTAGAACGGGTGCAAGGGTGTCCCGATGGCGCGTGTCCGCGCTTTTTATAACCGTGTTGGCGGTTGCCGTTCTGGGCGCCGGCCCTTTCGCATGGTCGTTTGAAGTGATTAAGGCGCCATCGCGGGAGGCGCAGGCAGCGGCTTCCGTCATGCGTATGCCCGAAGTGCCTGCGGGCGATTCATGCCTTTATATTCTGCGTCATGCACAGGAGCGTAACCGTCTTTCGGCATATGAGCGCTACGATCGTCAATCTGCCGGTTCCGTTACGGCTATCGGGCTGGTTTTCGGCGTGCGCTTTGCGCTGGGTCCGACGGAGGCGCGTTACGGTACAGGCAGTATGCAGGCATTGGCCATTGCGGATTACCGCGCGTGCCGCAATGAACAGGCGTTGCGTACGCTGACCGATTAATCAGGAAGAAAGGAAAGCTGAAACTGAGATAGACCGTCATCAAGCCTTTACCGGACGAGGTTCGTTGTCATCGTTCTTCTGTAACGCGACGCCTTGGCCTTTGACTCCTCTTTTCGTGTTTACATGTCGTGCTTCTGTAAGTCCGATCTGTCTGTGTCCCTTGTGACTGGCCGCCTGTTGAGACCCCCCTCCCCTACAGGGTTTCTCAGGCGGTTTTTTTTATCCGGCGATCATCATCAGCTTGTCGAACCATAAGGGTGCTGCCTGCCCCAGCGTGAAAGCCAGCGGCACCATGGCAAGCCAGAGGGTGAAGGCGATCGCCATGCCCACATAACCGGCGCGGCCCGGTTTGGGTTTGAGTTTCTTTCGTTTCTCCGGCGGCAGGAGATGGGCCATCGCGCTGTGCAGGGCTTTGGTGGCGGTCGTCTGAACAATAAACCAACTGGCTCCGGCGGTGGCGGCCAGCATTACGAGATCGATCATGATGCGGGCGGGCTCGGCCATGATCTGCGCGTAGATGTGTGCGCGCACCGGCGTCAGATAGAAGCCGCATAATATAATCATGGTCAGCACGGCTCCGTAAACGACACCCATCCGGCGCGGATGGCGCGTGACGTTTCTAAGAGCGGCATCGGCGCTGTTAAGGATGTTATGCAGCGTTTCCGTCCGCAGGCCGAAGGGGTAGCGCTTTTCAAAGGCTTCGAAGGCGCGGCCATGGCCCATGCGGGCGGTCAGCACCAGTGCCTCGCCGAGGGCGCGGAAGCGGGAGGCATCCTTAATGTTTTGTACGGCGTCGCCGCGTGTGCGCGCCGCCTCTTCAAGTTTATGGATGCCGGGTATCAGCGGTTCTTCAAGAAATGTATCGACATGGCAGAGCCGCGGGTTGAAGCCGAATAATTTGCCCTTCACGATCTTGTCTCTCAGACGGAATGTTATATCGCCCCATGGCAGGCGCACGCGGTAGGGAATCTTGTATTCGTCGGACTTTACTTCCTGATCGAGTTGCCTGAGTCTTTCCACATCTTCGATGAAAGCGATATCGGCATGTTTCTCGGTTACCATCCTGGGGCCGAGGGCATCGATCAGGGGCGGCAGTTCCGGGGCCTCTTCCGCCGCCGCCAGCGCTTCTCTGTCATACCAGAAAGCGCATTTGGCCTTGACGATCAGGCTGCCCAGCACGCTGTGCATTCCCGTGGCGCGGCAGGATTTACAGTTCAGGCGACCGTCACCCTTGCAGTTCTTGCATTTGGTGACACCTTTACCGTTGCACTGCGTGCAATTGATTTTGCCGTTGCCGTTGCAGCGCGTGCAGGTCTTTCGCGATGCACCCGCGGCGACGGTGCGGTGGCCGTTACATTGCGGGCAATCCACCTGCATACTGCCCTTGCAGCGATAGCATTTGGATCGCCCGTCGCCGTGACAGACGCCGCAAAGCAGGTATTTGCGCCCACCGCAACTGGCGCAGAGTTCATGCACGACATAGTTTTTATTGTAAGTGCTGAGGGCGATGCTTTGCCCTGTAAGGGCGAAACCGAGATCCAGCCGCTTGCGCAGCATTTCGATCGTGACCTTCTTGACGTCCGGGTTCTCTGTGATTTTGCCGAGCACATTCTGCATGCG
>CAKTCH010000173.1 GCA_934538895.1 uncultured Alphaproteobacteria bacterium | reverse complement strand
ACGCGGAAGAAAAGCTTGCCCTTTTCATTGACGGGGCCAATCTTTACGCCGCCGCTCGCGCGCTTGAGTTCGATATAGATTATCGCAAGTTATTGCAATGGTCGGCGACGCAAGGGCGGCTGGTGCGCGCCTTTTACTACACCGCGCTGATCGAGAACGAGGAATATTCCCCCATCCGCCCGCTGGTGGACTGGCTGGATTATAACGGCTACACGATGGTCACCAAACCGACCAAGGAATTCGTCGATGCGCAGGGCCGCCGCAAGATCAAAGGCAATATGGATATCGAACTGGCCATCGACATGATGGAAATGGCCGACCATGTGGACCACATCATGCTGTTCTCCGGCGACGGCGATTTCCGCCGCCTGATCGAAGCGGTGCAGCGCAAGGGCGTGCGCGTCACCGTCGTCAGCACGATCAAATCCTCCCCGCCGATGGTGGCGGATGAATTGCGCCGCCAGGCCGACCACTTCCTCGATCTCGACCTGCTGGCCGACGAAATCATGCGATCGGACGGCAACAACAAGGAAGCCGTAAACGGATAAAATATAAAAAGGCCGCTGAACCAGCGGCCTTTTCTTATATGTGACTTGCCAATGGCAAGGGTCCTAAACGCCCTGACGATTCATATGGGCGGCATTCTGCGCCACCAGCGCGATCAGCTCCTCGTCCGATACTTTCTTCTGCGCGTCCGCAAGGTTTTTAAAACGGATGAAAGCGTCTTCCAGCGCGTTTTCGCCCAGCTTGTAGCCCAGGGCCTCCAGCTTGTTGCGGAAGGCGTGACGGCCTGAATGCTTGCCCAGTACCAGTTCCGATTTCTCGGCCCCGACGGATTCCGGCGTCATGATTTCATAGGTCTGGGCGTTCTTCAGAATCCCGTCCTGATGAATGCCGCTTTCATGGGCAAAGGCGTTCGCGCCGACGATCGCCTTGTTCGGCTGGCAGGAAAAACCCGTGACCTCCGAAAGCGTTTTCGAAAGCTTCGTAATCATCATCGTCTGCACGTTGTTGCTGAAAGGCAGCTTGTCGGGGCGCGTCCGGATGGCCATGACGATCTCCTCGAGCGCGGCGTTGCCCGCGCGTTCGCCGATGCCGTTGATGGTGCATTCGACCTGCCGCGCGCCCGCCTGCACCGCGGCCAGCGAGTTCGCGACCGCAAGGCCCAGATCGTTATGGCAGTGGGCGGAGAGAACGGCCTTGTCGATGTTCGGCACCCGTTCGATCAGCATCCGGAAACGCGCCGCGTAATCTTCCGGCGTGGCGTAGCCGACCGTATCGGGGATGTTGATGGTCGTCGCCCCCGCCTTGATCGCGGTTTCGACGGCGCGGCAGAGGAAATCGTCCTCGGTACGGCTACCGTCTTCGGCGGACCATTCGACATCGTCGGTAAAATTGCGCGCGAAGCTGACGCATTCGTGAATTTTTTCCAAGACCGCTTCGGGTTCCATCTGCAATTTATATTTCATGTGCAGTGGTGAAGTCGAAATGAATGTATGAATGCGTTGGCG
The DNA here is from genome assembly GCA_934538895.1 of uncultured Alphaproteobacteria bacterium. Lineage (GTDB taxonomy): Bacteria > Pseudomonadota > Alphaproteobacteria > Micavibrionales > Micavibrionaceae > Micavibrio_C. The sequence goes on along the minus strand of CAKTCH010000173.1, from coordinate 2,537 downwards.
CGCGGCGGGCTTGATCGCTTCGGCAGTGGCCTCGATATCTTTCTTGACGGTGCGGCACAAGCCCGCAATCACCGCGTTCTTCGCTTCGCCCGCGATGGCGTGCACGGCTTCGAAATCGCCCTTGCTGGCGATGGGGAAGCCCGCCTCGATCACATCAACGCCCATTTCGTCGAGCAGCCGCGCCATGCGCAGTTTTTCGTCATGGGTCATCGAGCAGCCGGGCGATTGCTCGCCGTCGCGCAAGGTTGTGTCGAATATAATGACGCGGTTCTTATCCATACTCATTTTCCTTTTACCTCTTGTTCTTCGAGAACGCGGGCCTCATCGGGCAGCATGATAGGGATACCGTCGCGAATGGGGTAGGCAAGCCGTGCCTGATCGGAAACCAGTTCCTGACGCGCCGCGTCATAACGCAGCAGCGCGTGTGTCAGCGGGCAGACGAGGATTTCCAGCAATTGGGGGTCTACGGCGTGTGTCATATGATTATATCTAGGACAGACACCGGGGGAGCGCAATGGCAATTCCCACAGGATTATCAGCCGCTTTGCCTCCTGACGCGCCGCCATGGCCTCCGAAAAAGGATCAGGCTCAGTGACGGCCGCCGCAGTCGCAATTGCTTTTGTCGTTATGGACGGCCATTTCCAGCATGGTCATGAACATCCTGGCGCGCGTGCGGCAGCAGGCGGCTTCAAGCAAAGCCTGCTTCTCGCCGGGGTCGAGGGGGCAGATCATGGAAAGGGCGGTAATCAGCTTGTCGTCGCTGGCGTCGTCGATGGAATCCCAGCTGCAGGAAAGCCCCTCCATGTTGAAGTAGCTGCGCAGCAGGTCTTTCAGATGGTCGCGGTCGATGCCCAGGCAGTCATGCGCCTGCAGGTCGTCGGCGAACGTGCTCCATTCCACGCGCGCGCGGCGATAGCCGTTGTCTGGTGACAATTCATGGGCGATATGAAAGCGGCTGATGCCCGTGAGCGTAATCAGGTAGCGGCCATCATGGGTTTCTTCAAACGCGGTGATCCGGCCCGCGCAACCGGTGGTGAACAGTGCGGCCCTGTCGGGCGCGGCATCGGAAACGCGGCCTGTGCTGAAATCGCGCGGCTGCGCGACGCCGATAAGACGGTTGCCGCGCAAGGCGTCATCGGTCATGGCCAGATAACGCGGCTCGAAAATATTCAGTGGCAATTGCCCCCGGGGCAGGAGCAGCACGCCGGTCAACGGAAAGACCGGTATCTCTTGCGGCAGCGCAACAGGCGCATTCATGGGGGTGGCGAACATTGTCATGTAACCAATATAGGGCTCGAAACCTTAGGAAAACAGGACCGACGACAATTTTCTGCGCCCCGCGACGGTCAGCGGATCGGCGGGGCCCAGCGCCTCGAAGAATTGCAAAAGCTGCTTGCGGGCCTTGTCGTCTTCCCAGCCGCGATCGGCGCGGATGATATGCAATAATTCATCCATCGCGGTTTCCTTCTGGCCGCCCGCAAACAGCGCCATGGCCAGATCGAAGCGGGCTTGATGGTCGCCGGGATTCTGTGCCAGCGCTTTCTCGAAGCCTGCCATCGCTGCCTTGTCAGGCTGGTTCCGCGCCAGCTCAAGCGCCGTGCGCGCGGCGGAGAATTGCGGGTCCTGGGCGATCGCTGCGGGCGCGTGGTCGATCATCTGCTGTGCGTCTTCGTATTGCGCCATCGCGATGAAGCTGCGCACGATGCCGACATAGGCGGAGGCGTTGTTTTCATCCTGATCGATGATGCGGCCATAAATATCCTGCGCGCGCTGCGGTTCGCCGTTTGCAAGCGCCTCTGCGGCTTCTTTCAGCGCGGCGGGGATATCGAGCGCGTCCGGCTGTTCGTTCGCCGCCATCCTGGCAAGCTGGTCGATGATGGCCTTGATCTCGCTGACCGGGCGCACGCCGGCAAAGGCCGTAACGGGCTGACCCTTGAAAAAGGCGTAAACGGTCGGGACGGACTGGATGCGCAGGGCCTGCGCCAGTTCCTGATTGTCGTCGATATTGATCTTGGCCATGCGCACCTTGCCGCCCGCTTCCCTGACCGCCGCTTCCAGCACAGGCATCAGTTGCTTGCAGGGGCCGCACCACGGCGCCCAGAAATCGACCAGTACGGGCGTGTGCATCGATAAGGCGATCACCGCCTGTTCGAAATTCTCGGTGCCGGTATCGAAGATAACATCGTCGTTGCCGGGTTGCGCGGGTGTGTCTTTTACGGGCTTGTGGCCGAAACCAAGGAGCATGTCATTCACTTTCTTCTTTGTCGGGGGCTGCGGGCGCGAGATCGAGGATCAGCGGCTCATGCCCGGCATGTCTTATAAATTTCACCAGATCGTCCGGCGTCAGGCCGATGGTCATATGGTTTTCCATCGGGTGGTAATTGACGATATCGTTCATCATCATGGCTTTGTCCAGTACGATGGTGACGGCCTTATCCTTATCATTGATAATGGCGAAAGGGCAAACGGAGCCGGGGCGCACGCCCAGATACTCCCAGAGCCGCCCGGCCGAGCCGAAAGACAGGCGCCCGCAACCC
>CAKTCH010000172.1 GCA_934538895.1 uncultured Alphaproteobacteria bacterium | reverse complement strand
ATAATGTACATATAGATAATTTGAATTATCGACATTTCATACAAGACATAACTCATGAAAAATACCAATCCGCACTACAAGATATTTTATCTTCCATGCCGAACCTTGATCTATGCATATATTTTGCAGGCATCGGCACTTCTATAGATTTAGATAAACTGGAACAGGAAACAAAAGTATTTCAGGTCAATTTAATGAGTGCAGTGATCACAACAGAAGCGATTCTTACTAAAATGCTGAAAAATAATCACGGCCATTTTATCGGTTTAAGTTCTGTTATGGATGTGATGATTGTGCCGGAAGCACCAAGCTATAGTGCCTCAAAATCCGGTATCTCTAAATATTGGGAAGGGCTGGCATTAGCCTTAAAGAAAAGCGAGGTAAAAGTAAGCAATATACGGTTTGGCTTTGTAGACACTAAAATGGCCGATGCTCCATACAAACCGTTTTTAATGACAACGCAACAAGCCGCAGAATTTATTTATAGCATCATTAAAAGACCACGACCAAGAGCAACAAAACCATTAGTCATGGGCCTTATATGCTGGTTTTATTCTCTCCGTATCCGGTTAAAGTTACTTTTAAAATAAAGAAGCAATAAAAAAGACCATCTTGAGAAGTAAGGTAATCAACTTCACATTTTAGCAATTTAATAGCTTAACCTATTTCTCAGCCATATCGGTACGGCCTCTTTCCTACTGCCATTCCCGCGTCAGGGTGAAGCCGCGATTTTTAAGACATAGGGCTGTCTCACGGTTTTCTATGTCGCGTATGGTGTCGGGCGGAAAACCCGCCGGGCCGGGCTGGGACTCGAAAGGATAAAAAGGCAACTGGCGTTTGGCGGATTCATATGCCTTGGCGCGGCATTCAGGCTCGGCCACGCTGAAGGGCGTGCCGTCTTTGGCGTGCGTGCTCCAGCGATCGGCACAGGCAGAGAGCGCGCATAAAGCGACAAGAAGAAAAACGCCTTTCTTCATTTCATTCACCTTTCATTCCGGCAGAAGGCCGGATCGCCTCTGCCATGTTGGCATAGGCACGGGGCAGAATCGTGCGTAGCATGTTTTCAAGCCCGGCGGCAACCGCGCTGACAGAGTTATTCTCCGCACGCATTTCACTTTGCAAAGTGAAATCGGTCAGGACGTTCTCCCGCGGCATCTGCACCAGCGTAAAGGTCATGGAGAGTTTCAGTTGCGGAATACCTTCGGCCCCGTGCGCATAGACGGGCGAGAACTCGTTCACCTTCACCGCCAGCTTATATTGCGTGGGAATATTCAGATCCGGTGAATCGACGATCATGTTCGGCAATTCATGGCGCCCCGCGCGCACCAATACGTCCTGCAACACACTGTCCAGCGGTTCCGCCCAGCGCGCCCCGGCGTAATAATCTATACGGCGCCCCCCGTCCATATAAAGCGCGATGCGGTCGGTATCGAAACCGGCGGGCAGACCGGGCCGCGATACAAGCATGACACCCGAGGGCAGCGACATCGTCTGCGCCGTCGAAAGATCGGGATGCAGGGCATAGGTCAGCGGCACCGGTGCCGCCGACTTAAGCGGGGAACAGGCGCCAAGGCCCGCGGCGATCAAAGCCATCGTAAGAATTTTTATCATTGGGCAATCTCCACGCCATGATGGGAAGGTTGATAGATAAGCTGCGATGGGTCCTGATTAAGCTTGTCGGCCATGCGGCGGATGGACTCCGCCATTTTACGGGTTTCCTGCGACATGCGCATAACCTGGTCCAAGCCGTCTTGCGTGAATTTATTGATGTTGGCCTCGTTATTGGTCACGACATTGCTGATAGCCTTTACGGCACGATCGATCTCGTCGGCTGTTTTTTCGAAACGCGCCACCATATTCTTCATATCCGCGCTGGCTGCCGAGAAATTGGCAAGCGTCGTACCGGCATGGTTCACATTATCGGTTGACAGCAGACCGTTCATGTCCCGTGTCAGGCTCTCTATATTGGAAAGGATGACATTCAGCGACTCCATATTCGGCTGATCGAGCAAGCCATTCAGCTTCTTCGTGATTTCCAGCACCTGCTTGCTGATTTCGGGGACATCGGCCAGAATTCTGGCAAGCTGCGTACCGCTGCCCTGAATGACAGGATATTCCTCGCCCGCCACTTCCGGCACCGGCTGCGCATCGGCGACATCCGTTTTCATATCCATATAGACCATGCCCGTAACGCCCATCATCGCCAGCGTGGCTTTGGTGCCGGCATACACGGGCGTTTCCGTCGCTACTTCGATATTCACGCGGATCAGATCGTTGCGTTCCGGCGCCAGACGGATATCGACCACCTTGCCGACTTCCACACCCTTATATTGCACCATGCCGCCTACTTTCAGGCCGCTGACGGGGTCCGTGAAATGAACGGTATAGCGCTTCGTATCACGGCCATCGTGAGCGCCCGCAATCCATATCACGAATGCCACGGCGGCAATCATCGACAGCGTCACGAACAGGCCGACAATAAAATACTTCGCGTCTTTTTCCATCTCATACAGCTTTCTTCGGTTTTTGCGTCACCGCGCGCATCCGCGGTCCGCCGAAATATTCCTTGATCCAGGGATGATCGGAATGCAGCATATCCTCCAATGTTCCCACCTGCACTTTCTTGTCCACCAGCATGGCGATGCGATCGCATACCGTGACCAGCGTATCGAGATCATGCGTAATCACCAGCACGCTCAGGCCCAGCACATCGCGCAGCGACATAATCAGTTCATCGAAGGCCGCCGCCGCAATCGGGTCCAGCCCCGCCGTCGGTTCATCCAGAAACAACAGAGCGGGATCGAGCACCAAAGCGCGCGCCAGCCCTGCCCGCCGCGACATGCCCCCCGAAAGTTCCGAGGGGAATTTATGCGCTGTCTCCGGCTTCAGCCCTACCATCTCCAGCTTGAACAACGCCAGCTCTTCAATCGCTTTCGATGAAAGGTCCGAATATTCCCGCAACGGCAAAGCGATATTATCAAGAACGGTCAAACCGGAATAAAGCGCGCCGCTTTGAAACAATACGCCCCAGTTCTTTTGAATCTCCAGCAATTCCCTGCGGGAAAGACCGTGAACATGCCGGCCATTAACGATCACCTCCCCTGATTTAGGTTTATGCAAGCCCAATATCGTACGCAACAATACCGACTTGCCCGAGCCGGAACCGCCGACAAGCCCGAGAATTTCTTCCTTTTCCAGCGTCAGGTTAGCGCCGTCATGGACGATCTGCGGCCCGAAACTGTTGACGACATTTTTGACCTCGACCAGCGCACCCATGTCAAATCCCCATGATCGAGAATATGACGGAGAACAAGGCGTCGGCCATAATCACGAGAAAGATGGACTGTACCACGGCCACGGTCGTCAGGCGCCCCACGCTTTCGGCGGAACCGGAAACATTCATGCCCTGGTATGTGCCGATCAGCGCGATCAGGAACGCGAAGACCGGCGCCTTGATCATGCCGACCAGAAACATATTGAATGTCGCCACTTTTTCCGCCCGGTCGAAATACTGGTCGAAGGGAATATCCATCAGGGCATAAGTCATGATGCTCCCCCCGGCAAGGCCGATAATATCGGCGATCACCGTCAAAAGCGGCAGGGCGATCACCAGCGCGATAACACGCGGCAGCACCAGAACCTCGATCGGATCGATACCCATGGTCTTGAGGGCATCCACCTCCTCACGCAGTTTCATAACGCCGATCTCGGCGGCAAAGGCGCTGCCGGAACGGCCAGCGACCATGATGGCGGTGATAAGAACCCCCATCTCACGCAGGATGGAAATCACACCCAGATCGATGGTAAAAATGGCCGCCCCGAATTTTTGCAGCTGCACCGAAGCTTGGTAGGAAATCACCATGCTCATCAGCAAACCGAGCAAGGCGACGATCGGTATCGCCTGAATCCCTGCCTCGTGGATATGGCGCACAATGGAAGGAAAGCGGAAATGGCGCGGGCTGGCGAAATTCGTCAGGAAGCATGTAGCGATCCGCCCCGTAAAAACGATCAGCTGATAACACAGGCTGCTTAGGCCGAGCGTGGCCTTACCC
>CAKTCH010000171.1 GCA_934538895.1 uncultured Alphaproteobacteria bacterium | reverse complement strand
GTACCGAACTGCCCCCTATGCAAGTACAATCGATTATCTTTCCATGTAACAAGTTAATTAATTTTTCTTAATTATTTGTAATTAAACAATTTTATCCCTATACTATCCAAGTATCCCCTCTCGTCAAGAGAAGTAATATGTCTTTGACTATTCATATACCCGCCCCCGACTGGAACAGCGATCTTGCGCGTACCATCCTTGATCTGGAAAAGCTCAGAACGCAAATAAGGCATTCCGAGGTTCCGCCTTACATTTTCTTCCAGTTGAAAGAAATCTTTCAGATCATGGAGACTCTTGGTTCCGCCCGGATCGAAGGGAACAACACGACCCTGACCGAATATGTGGAAAGGATAATCGAGAAAAGCGAAATTCATGACGAAGGGCGCCAGGAACTGGAAAACCTGGAAAAGGGCATCAGGTTCATCGAACAAAACACGGACGAGGATACCCGCATAGACCGGGCTTATATCTCGCAATTGCACCGCATTCTTGTCAACAATCTGACCCCTCCGCCCGATGGCGAAGGTTCGCGGTATCCCGGCGCGCTCAGGAAGCAGGACGTTACAATTACAAAGTCGCGGCACGTGCCGCCTTCTATTCCCGTTCTGCAAGAACATTTCGACCGTTTCATAGACTTCATTAACCAGCCTTACGCCGAACAAAACCAGTTATTGATGGTTGCCGTTGCCCATCACAGGTTCATGTATATACACCCCTTCGATAACGGTAACGGGCGGATGGGGCGGCTTCTGACTTATGCCTTCCTGATCAAGCTGGGCTTTAACGTCAAGGCAGGCCGCATTATCAACCCCTCGTCCGTGTTCTATACCGATCGCGATAAATATTACGGGATGCTGGGCGCCGCGGACAGCCTGCGGGGCGAAGACCTGTTGTCATGGGCTAAATACTTCCTGCTCGGCCTGAAAAACCAGATAGAGAAGATCGACCGCCTCATGCAGCGTGATTACACGCGGGACAAGGTATTGATACCGAGCCTGAGGATCGCTTTGGACCGGCAGCATATCACGCAGCAGGAATGCGACATTCTTTTGCACATCGTCAGGTCTGAGGGCATGTCCATGAAATCCGCAGAACTGGATAAATTCGGGATACAGGGTTCACAGCAAAAATCATACATCATGCAAAAACTGCGCGACAAGGGAATGGTCCGCCCCATCGCCGAGGGGGGCCGGACCTATACGATCCAGTTTGCAAACAACTATTTATTGAGAAGCGTCATCCGAACGCTCGAAGCCAATGGGTTCGTGGCGGACTTCCTGAACCGAAACGATATCAGGGCGTAATTCCGACTCCGTGCTCACGGACGGCCCTAATACCGCACCGCGCGCCCGAGCGTGCAGGGCCTTACCCACCAGCCGGGGTATCGTTGCCGGATCAGCGTGGCCGCGTCCTCCGCCGTGTCATGATCCGGATAAAGCGCGAAGACGGTGGCGCCGCTGCCGCTCATGCGTATCAGGTCGGCGCGGCGGGTTTCCTTCAACGCCTGCATCACATCATCGATCACGGGGAGTTTGTCCATGGCGGGTGCCTCCAGATCGTTGCCCCGGCGTTGCAGGAACGAAAGCAGGTCGTGGCGGTCAGGCAGGGCGGGCAGAGTGACGGGGCTGGCGAAGCCGGAGGCGTGCTCCTTGTAACGCGCGAAGATTTCCGGCGTAGGGCAACTCTGGCGCGGGTTTACCAGCACGGAAGGGCATTCCGGCAGGTCAACGGGCCGGAGCCTGTCGCCGATGCCCGTCACATGCGCGCCCTGACACATATAACAAACCGGCACATCCGCGCCCAGCGACAATAAAAGCGGCATCAGCGATGAAAGCGGCGGCGCGTTCAGGCCCCAGTAACGGATCAGCCCCCAGATCACGGCGGCGGCATCGGCGGAACCGCCGCCGATCCCGGACGAGAGCGGGAGGTTCTTGGTCAGCGTCAGGCGCATATCCAGCTTGCGATCGAAAAAATGCGCGCTCTCATGCGCGGCGCGCACGGCCAGGTTACGGCTGGCAGGCGTTTCATCGCGGTCCTGCGCGGTGAAGGCCTTGGCGTACGGCCCTTCGATGGCGAAGGAAAACCGGCTGGCCGGGTGCAGCGTGACCTGATCCGCGACATCGGCGAATATCATCAGGCTGTCGAGCGTGTGATAGCCGTCGTCGCGGCGGCCCGTGACATGCAGGTAGAGATTTATTTTAGCCGGCGCCATGACCGTCAGCGTCGATGCGGGCATCAATTCTTCTTGTCGTTTCCGGCGGCGCGCACAGCACGGGGCGGCGGTCCCTTTTCCAGTTTCCCGGCGAGATCGGCTTTCAGCTTGTCGTCTTCCGCATAGTTAAGGGCGCGTTCCCACTGGAAGCGCGCTTCCGCCTTGCGGCCCACGAACCAGTAGGCGTCGCCCAGATGATCGTTGATGGTGGCGTCATAAGGCAGCAATTCCACGGCACGTTCCAGATAGGGAATAGATTCCCTGTAATTGCCCATCATGTAATGCACCCAGCCGAGCGAGTCGGTAATGTAACCGTCGGACGGGCGCAGCGTGACGGCGCGTTCGATCATTTTCAGCGCTTCCTCCAGATGAAGGCCCTGATCCGCCCAGCCGTAGCCGAGATAATTCAGCAGGTAAGGGTGATCGGGGCGATATATCAGCGCGGCCTTCAGGTCTGTTTCCGCCTTGCCCCATTGCCCCTGCCGCTCGTAAGCCATGCCGCGGGCGTAAAGCAGGTGCCAGTAATCCTCCGGGATTTTCACGCCGATATGGCTGGCGGCCTTGTTATACCAAGACAGGGCATCTTTATAATTCTCTTCCGCGCGGTAAAGATCGCCGATGCGGATCAGCGATTCCACGTCGTTATATTGCGTGAACAGATCGCTCAGGATCCGGCGCGCCTGTTCAGTCTGCTTCGCCTCGGCCAGCAGGTCGGCAGCGTAACGCTGCGCAGGCAGATACGCTTTATGGTTTTTCGGAATTTCACGGAAGTAACCGATCGCTTCGTCGAGGCGGCCATTGCGCGCCAGCGAATCCGCCAGCAACAGGCGCGCATCGATCAGGTCCGGGTCGAGCGCCAGCGCCATCTGCGCGAAGAGCTTGGTGCTGCTTTCGGTTTTGTCGTTATAAAGGATATTCGCCATGTCGTACATGGCGAGCGCCACGCCCTGCGCCGCGGTCTTCACCATCAGCGGGCGCAGGACGCCGGAAAGATCGCCTTTATCGGCCCTGACGGCGGTGATTTTTTCTTCCAGCGCCTCGTCAGGGCGTTCGGCCACCAGTTTCCCGTAAATCTCCAGCGCCTTGTCGCGGGCGCCGGTCGCGGCATAGATATCGCCCGCGCGTTCGGCTTCCATCGTGGAAAGCCCTTCCGTGGCGGCGATCTTGTCCGCGAATCCGCGCGCCTTGTCCGGCTGTTTCAACATGACCGCCATCAGCGCCGCATGATAGAGATGGACGGTCGTGGGATTGAACCCCGCAACATCCAATGTTCCCTGCCCGGCCAGAATCCAGCCGCGGATGATCGGGCGGATGAAATCGGTCATATCGCCCTTGGGCATCTTATCGATCTGCGTCAGCGCTGTGTCCAGCCTGCCCTGATGGATGTCGCTGATGCTCAGGATCATGATGCCGAGCGCGTTGGAAGGGTCGTTCGGCAGCAATGCCGAGAGCTGACGCGCGCGCGCCGCCGCCGTCTCCAGATCGCCCGCGCCCATGGCCAGCACCATCGAACGGCGGATCAGTTCCGTATTCCCGGGATCCTGCGCCAGCACGCGTTCAAGGAATTTATGGGCGTTTTTCCAGTCATATTGCGACTGGGCGTGATAGCTGGCGAGGAAATCGCCGGCGAAGCCCGGCACAATCTTGCCGCTGGCGGGTTCCACGCGCGCCGTTTCCACACCGATTCCCTGCGCCACGGTATCGCGCGCCACGGCCTTTTGCTGCATCGTATGGATGCCCCAGCCCACCAGCACCAGCGCCGAAGCGCCGAGCAGGAGAATCGCCCATGATTGCTGCGAGGAATGTTTCATGTTTTCACGCTCTTACATATTGGTGTAATTGGGGCCGCCGCCGCCCTGCGGCACC
>CAKTCH010000170.1 GCA_934538895.1 uncultured Alphaproteobacteria bacterium | reverse complement strand
AGCTAACTCCATCAACCTCATGGGCGCCGTTCACTGAATCCAGCCATTACGCTTGGCATGGATGCGCGTCCATCCGTCATCCAACCTGCCCTCATGGATTTCGCAAGGGGCAGGCGTTTCTATTGAACCCTCGCCCCTCGCTCCCGTATGGTTCACGATAGAGACAGGGATAGAAATCACGATGGTCAGAACCCAGCTATCCCGGGTAGCGCGCTCACATACTGGGTGCTGGAGGCCAATGGAACCCGTTTCTGGTACCAAGCTCAGGGCATATTCGGGCTTCCGACTCCGGCACAGAGGGTAGCGTATCGGCTAGCAGCACAGGCGCACGCATATCAGGGAAGAATAGCGCCTCTTGCCTATTGGCCGCCGCAGACACCGTTGGTATTGCAGCGGGGAGCAGTTATATCTGTGCGCCCATAGCGCCTAGAAGCTATGCAGATTCCCGTCCTAGTAGTCCGCCGGGTCAATACTCGGGAACCATCCCACGGCGGGGTTGTTCACTCAGCGCTCGCCACAGGCGCAGTAGCTCTCCTTCCACACCACGGCACCGGGTCACCGCCAGCAGGCTGCCAGCCATGCGATAGCGTGGGGATGGGCTCCGTGCCCGTAGAACTTGGCTACGGCTATGTAGCTTTTCACTGCTGGCGATGGTGGCTGGGGTCATTTACCCCTCATCGGTAGACTTTCAAGGAAAAACGAACTCGCCCAAGTTTCATTCAATCTGAAACATTAAGTAGATCATGCAATCCAATAGCCTGTGAATCATTCAAAACAATTCGCTGATCAGCAAGATACGCCAGTTCAAACCGCCCATTTGCATCGCCAATCGTTCGCACCCCGTCAATAATAGCAAGAAGCCCAAACAAGGCTTCGTGCACAGCAGTAGCAATAATGCTATTAACTTGCGCTGCATCCTCTGATGATAGGGTGTTATACCAGTCCGATCGAATCTGTTCCTTCGGGGGCACGCGCCTTCCAGGCGGTTGCTTCAGATTGGCAATTGTGTCCTCAATTGCGGCATCCCGCACATGACGCTTCAGAGCAGCCACAAAATCTTCACTATTCATTTCTATATCCTCTATTTTCCAAGCGTACCGGAATACATCTGCTTGTTTAAGTCAATCAAATCATGCAGTAAGCTGTTCAGTGCACTGGTATCGTTGCGGAGATCATGGATGTCTTTCGCAAGCAGATCCTTCGCTGTGCTTGTGTATTCGCCTTTAATCATTGGAATCCTCGCAGGCCCCTCTCAAGGAACGGCGATTGATAACCCATTTGCATGGTTATAGCCGCTTACAGCTTGTCCAGTCGGCTTCTTCACTTCATGCGCGATAAACGCGGCATTATTCATTACCGGGGTTGTCACCGCCGCTCTGGCGCTGCGGGCGCTGACTGCCGGGGCGCCCCTGACGGTGTCCGCCGCCATGACGGCGCGGGCCGCGGTCAACGCTGACGCCGTTGCCGCCGTTACCTTCGTCGCCACGGTTGCCGATATCGTCGTTCGTATTGCCGAAATCCTCTTCCTTGCGCATGGAAGAACGATGCCCCGGCGTATGAATCGGGCGTACGCCGCCAGAGATGCGTTCTTCGCGGATCATGTCGATCTCCAGCGCGGCTGTAGCGCGGCGCAGCTCATGCAGGCATTCGTTCAGGGATTCGCGCGCGGAACCGTCTTTCTTGTCCGTCTGCCATGCCGTATAGCTTTTGATGCATCTTTCCACGGCATCCTGCAGTCTTTTACTTACTTCATCCATGATGACGACTCCTTACTTGTTGCTGGTCGTTAGAATACGCGAATAGCGGGTTACTCGCTACCGAAAACATTGTTGATCTGCTGCGTCACACGGATGAAGGTCGTGCGTTTCGACAATTCCTTCAGGCGGCGCGCGCCGACATAGGTGCAGGCAGAACGGATGCCGCCGAGAATCGACGTTACAGTATCCGTAACATCGCCGCGATAAGGGATTTTCACGGTCTTGCCCTCGCTGGCGCGGTATTCGGCCACGCCGCCGGCATGTTTGTTCATGGCGGTGTCGCTGCTCATGCCGTAGAACCGCACCGTCTTCCGGCCATTCCCTTCGACGATCGCGCCTTCGCATTGATCGTGGCCCGCGAGCATTCCGCCCAGCATGACGAAATCAGCCCCCGCGCCGAACGCCTTGGCCAGATCGCCCGGCACGGTGCAGCCGCCATCGGCGCAGACCAGACCGCCCAGACCATGCGCCGCATCGGCGCATTCAATGATCGCGGAAAGCTGCGGGTAGCCCACGCCCGTCATTTTACGCGTGGTGCAAACGCTGCCGGGGCCGATGCCGACCTTAACTACGTCAGCGCCCGCGAGGATCAGTTCCTCCGCCATCTCACCGGTCACGACGTTACCGGCCATGATGGTGACGTCGGGCAGTTTATCGCGCATTTTCCTGACGAACTGCGCAAACGGCTCACTGTAGCCGTTAGCCACGTCGATGCATAGTTTATCAATGCCCTTGCCACTTTTCTGGATATCGTGCCTGAGGAAGGCTTCCAGTTTTTCTTCATCTTTTCCGCTCACGCCGATGCTGTACCAGGCATGGGCGGCGCCTTCCGCTTCATAGAATTCGATCAGTTTTTCAAGCGGGTAATGCTTATGCAGGGCCGCCATCATGCCGTGGCCCATTTTGCCGAAGGCGCGCGCCATCGCCATCGTGCCCACGCCATCCATATTGGCCGCGATGATAGGTACGCCGTGATAGTTGCGGCGGCTCCACTTGAATTCATAGGTGCGGCTGATATCCACTTCCTTGCGGCTGCCGAGCGTCGAACGCTTCGGGCGGATCAGGACGTCCTTGAAATCCAGCTTGATGTCTTCTTCAATACGCATCGTCTTTCAGTCTCTCACGATTTGAAAAGTGATGAGGCGGCGTCCATGTGCTTTTGCTTCTTTGCCACTTCGCTTTCGACACGCACGATCTCGCTTTTCAATTCCTCTATATAGGCGCGCAATTCCTCCACCGACATATTATCGAGATTGCGGGGCTTGGCTTTCTTTGTGCGGGGGTCCAGATCGTCGTCGCTAAACATATTTAAAAGTCAGGCTTTCCTGTTGCGCTGGCGGTCAAAAGCCCCCAACATTACGCACATGAACACACAAACGCAACAGATCATGAAAGCCGTGCGTATTCGCGCGTTCGGTGCGCCGGAAACCCTTGAAATACAAGAAACTTCCATCCCGCTTCCGGGGCCGGACGAGGTGCTGGTGCGCGTCCGGGCGGCAGGGGTAAATCGCCCCGACCTGCTGCAAAGAGCGGGGAAATACCCGCCCCCGCCCGGCATTACCGATATTCCGGGGCTGGAAGTGGCCGGCGAAATCGTGGCGACGGGTGAGAAGGTCTGCGCCCTGATCGCGGGCGGCGGTTATGCGGAATACGCTGTGGTGCCCAAGGGCCAGTACCTGCCCGTGCCGCGGGGCCTGTCGATGATCGAGGCCGCTGCATTGCCTGAAACGGTTTTTACCGTATGGAATAATGTGTTCGTGCGCGGCGGATTGAAAGCCGGTGAAACATTGCTGGTGCATGGCGGCGCATCAGGGATCGGCACGACGGCGATCCAAATGGCAAAGGCGCATGGCGCGCGCGTGATCGTGACAGCGGGTTCGGATGACAAGTGCGCGGCCTGCATCAGGCTGGGCGCGGATCAGGCGGTGAATTACAAGACGCATGATTTTGGTGACGTTTTATCCGATATCGACGTGGTGCTGGATATGGTCGGCGGCGATTACGTGCCCCAAAATTTGAAGGTACTGCGCGACGGCGGACGCCATGTCAGCATCGCCTCGTTGCATGGCAGCAAGGCCGAGATCGATATCCGCACCGTAATGCAGAAGAGGCTGGTACTGACGGGATCGACGCTGCGCAACCGTTCCGTAGCGGAGAAGGCCGCACTGGCGCAAGGCATTCGTGAAACCGTCTGGCCATGGATTGAAGCGGGTAAGCTGAAGCCGGCGATCTTCAAAACCTTCCCCCTCGCCCAAGCGGCAGAGGCCCATGAAGCCCTGGAAAAGGGCGATCATTTCGGGAAGATCGTACTGGTACTTTAATTTTTATGTAAATAAATTAAAACTGGCGA
>CAKTCH010000169.1 GCA_934538895.1 uncultured Alphaproteobacteria bacterium | reverse complement strand
CATTCAGGATACGTTCCGCCAGGGCAAAACCTACGGCATTCGAAATCCCCTGTCCCAGCGGGCCTGTCGTCGTCTCGATACCCGCGTCCTGCATCACTTCCGGGTGGCCGGGGGTCAGGCTGTGTAATTGGCGGAAATTCTTGATCTCGTCCAGCGTGATTTTCTCATATCCCGTCAGCCACAACAGGGAATAGATCAGCATCGAGCCGTGCCCGGCGGAGAGGATAAAACGGTCACGATCCTCCCATGTCGGGTTCACCGGGTCGAATTTCAGGAATTTCGAGAATAGGACCGTCGCCACGTCTGACATGCCCATCGGCATCCCCGGATGGCCGGAGTTTGCCTTCTGAACCGCATCCATGGACAGGGCGCGAATGGCGTTCGACATCAGGGGCAGGTCAAGGTCCGGGCCCCGCGCAGTTTCTTCCTGATGGGGTTTGAATTTGAATTTCATGGCGGCTCCGGTCACACACTATAAGGGGCTGGAAAAAATCCGGACAAACATGCCGTTTTCCGCCAA
This sequence comes from uncultured Alphaproteobacteria bacterium, assembly GCA_934538895.1. GTDB lineage: Bacteria > Pseudomonadota > Alphaproteobacteria > Micavibrionales > Micavibrionaceae > Micavibrio_C. The sequence goes on along the minus strand of CAKTCH010000169.1, from coordinate 3,605 downwards.
AAAAAGCAACCGGAATGAGCGGCCCCAGGCAGGAATAAATCAAAGTTATCTGTGACTTTTCCCCAGGATAATGGGAGCACCCCCTTGACCGTATGGGGCGAGGGTTGCTATCCACTGTTATTCTCAAGTGTAAAAAAATAAATAACGACTTCGTAATAGGAAGGGGAGCCTCCTGTGTCAGCACTTCTGCAAGCCGTGAACGGCCTGAAAGACTCCGTCAGCAAACTGGAAAGCGCCGCTGCCGCACAGGCAAAATCCCGCACCTCTGCGGGCAGGAAGGCGCAGGCCGCGCAGATCGATCTCTTTGCGCAGTCGGCTGCCGCCAACCAGCGCGGCAAGTACGTCGCCGACCCGGCGGCGCTGGCCCGCAAGCTTGATGTCGCCATCGAGAAGGTCGAGCAGATCCTGCGCGAAGCATAAAAGGGGCGTAACCAAGGGGCATTTTCATGGCAGACGTCAGTTTAAACATTCACGGCAAGACCTATAGCATCGCCTGCGACCCCGGGCAGGAGCGCCGTGTGGCCGAACTGGGCAAATATGTCGATGCCCGCCTGCGTGAAATCGCCGCCGCCGGAGCCGCCACAAACGAGCCGCATTTACTGGTTCTGACTGCTTTGGTACTCGCCGACGAAATCTACGAACTGCGCGACATGGTCGCCGAACTGCGCAACCGCGCCCCGCAGGTTGTCTATGAACAGGTGGAGGTCGAGCAGCGCGTATCCGAAGCGGAAGAGCTGGAAATCCTTGCTGCCATCGAACAACTGGCCAACCGCATCGATACCGTCGCGGAGCGTTTGCAAAAAATCTGAGCTGTCCCCGCCATTGCTTCGGCCTATGGCTATGGCGTCGCAATGACCAGAATAATTTATTTCTGTTCCCGGCCATCCTTTTTGCTATAATACAAAAAGGGGTTCGCTGCGGTTCGCGTGATACACCTTCATCCCTCGGGCCTATGCTTTCTTAGCGCGGGAGCTGTTCCTGCCCGGACCGTGGTCCGGATCATACGGCGCCCACCTGGTTATTTGGCCAGTAGCGGATAAGCAGCATGTACACGGCTCGCGTGGCGACCCCGCCTTCTTCCTTTCCCTTGTTATCCCGGCAGAACGCGGACTAAAGCCCTCAGGATGACAAGCATGGAGTATCGTCTTATGATAACGCCATGAGCAAGAAATCCCTCCGCGAGGAAGCCCTGCGCTTCAGGAACACTATCGATCCGTCCTCGGAAGACGTCGATCAGGTCGTAAGCGAATTTTTTGAATGTCTTAAACCGCAGGCCGGGCAGGTGGTGGCGCTTTACTGGCCTAAGGGCAGGGAATTCGATACCGGCCCGCTGATAGAGGCGCTGCTTAAACAAGAAATAACCTGCGCTTTGCCCGTTATCCCTCAAACCCAACCCTCTCCCGACGGGGGAGAGGGAAGCACCGCAGGCGAGGAAACTAAAATTATGAAGTTCGCCAGGTGGGACGAAACGATCTCCTTGGTCAAGGGGCCGTTTGATATTATGCAGCCTGAAGTAAACGGCAAAACCCAATGGCTCGACCCCGATATCGTCGTGGCGCCCATGCTGGCCTTCGACCGCCAGGGCCACAGGCTGGGTTATGGCGGCGGCTATTACGATGCCACGCTGGCGGCGTTGCGGGCGCGCAAACCCGTGCAGGCCGTCGGTATCGCCTATTCCGCGCAGGCCGTATTATTCAACTTGCCCGCAGAACCTCATGACCAGAAAATGGACTGGATCATCACCCCCCATAAGGTGCAAAGGCTGAGACTATGATTTTAGACGTTGGGCAAGGGCATAAGCTTTATTATGAGATCAGCGGCAATCCTGACGGCATCCCCGCTGTTTTTCTGCACGGTGGTCCCGGCGGTGGCATGAATCCGTTGATGCGCGATTATTTTGATCCTGACAAATATAAAGTCATCCTTTTTGATCAGCGTGGTTGCGGGAAAAGCACACCCGCCAACCAACTCGAAAACAACAATATCGAAGAACTGGTCGAAGATGTGGAAAGGCTGCGTATCCATCTTGGTATAGATAAATGGGTGGTGCTCGGCGCGTCATGGGGCTCTGCCCTCGCCATGTTCTATGCCGGAGAATATCCGCACGCCATCAGCAGCTTGATCCTCTCGGGCATATTCTTCGCCGACGCGCGGGGCCGCGACTACCTGGCGGAGGAGGGCGGCGCCAGCCGTTACCAGCCTGACCTGTTCGCCCATTATCGCGATCTCATACCGCCAGAGAAACGTAAACACGGCCTCGTTAAAGCCTATTACGACATTATGACGAATGGCACGGAAGACGACCGCATGGAGGCCACGCGCCGCTTCGTTCTCTATGATCTCCTGCTGCTAAGGGACATCGTGCCGGAAAATGAAATCGCCGATATCAAGGCCCATCCTGAAAAAAGCTACCCGTTATGCCGGATATATTTTCATTTTGCCGCCAATTTCTTTGATGATGCCAACAGGGTAAAGATATTGGAAACCGCAAACCGCCTTTCTGCCGCAGGCTTGAAATGCGCCATATTCCACGGCGGGAAAGATTATATCTGCCCGGTATCGGACGCGCGGGAATTGCATCGGGCTTATCCCGGCAGCGCATTGCATATACTGCCAAATCTATGGCATTCCATGCGTAATCCAGGCTATAAACAAGCTGTTTTGAGCCACACGGATAAACTGGCACGGGAGCTGAAAACGTGAGAATTCTTTTTGTAGGCGATGTCGTTGGCCGTTCGGGGCGTGAAGCGATTGATAAGCATCTGCCCGTTTTAATTAATCGCCTGAAAGTCGATGTCGCCATCGTCAACGGCGAAAATTCGTCACATGGCATCGGCATCTCATCGGAGATCTGCAAAGGCTTTTATCAGGCGGGCGCGCATTGCATTACGGGCGGCAACCATTCGTGGGATAATAAGGAAATCCTGACCTATATCGACAGGGACCCGCGTCTGATACGTCCGATCAATTTCCCCGATAGCTTGCCGGGCAAGGGGCACTATCTTTACCAGTTGCCCGATGGCCGCAAGATACTGATCGTCAACGCCATGGCACGCCTGTTCATGGACCCGATGGACGATCCGTTCAGGATGACGATGGATCTTGTGAGGTCCTACCCGCTCGGCAGCGCCGTCAACGCTATTTTCGTCGATTTCCACGGCGAAGCCACCAGTGAGAAAATGGCTTTTGCGCATTACCTCGATGGTTATGTCTCTGCCATCGTCGGTACGCATACGCATTTGCCGACAGCCGACGATCATATCCTGAACGGCGGCACAGCCTTCCAGAGCGACGCCGGCATGACAGGCGATTACGACAGCGTCATCGGCATGAAGAAAGACGTACCCATCCAGCGCTTTGTCAAGAAAATATCGATGGACCGCCTAAGCCCCGCCGATGGCGAAGCCACGCTTTGCGGCTGCCTGATCGAAACCGATGACAAAACCGGAAAAGCCCTGAATATAGGCCGCATCCATGTCGGCCCTCGCCTGAAACAGGAAATGCCGGATTTCTAGGCACAGGACTCATGAATGATTAATTTAAGAACACGGTGTACACAACAATCACGACGCCTTTTGTACTCGTCATCCCGAGCGCAGCCGAGG
>CAKTCH010000168.1 GCA_934538895.1 uncultured Alphaproteobacteria bacterium | reverse complement strand
GGCCAGGGCAGCGTCGATCTCATGCGCTGCCCGCTGGACAGCATAGGCCGTCAGCTCCGCGCCATCTGTTTCACAGGAGAAGTGGTCCGCGATACGGATGGCACGCTGGGCGTCGTAGAGCCGTTCTTCAAGCTCATCGAGCTTGATCCGGTCGCGCAGCGGGATTCTGGTGGAGGTGTAGGTCATGCCACTTCCTCCAGCCGGACCAGTTCTGCTGCCTCTAGCCAGCGGGCTTTTGGTTCACCAAGGGCGTCTGCGTACCGAACGAAAAATCGGTCGGGCTTGCCCTGAATCTCGCTGCGCCCGCGCACTACGCCAGAGGTGCTGGTGCCGTCGAAGCGCACCATGTCACCGAATTCCAGTTCCCAGTTTTTTGGCAAGCCTTCGGCGGCTGCCGGATTCGTGTCCGTCATCATAATCTCCTCAATGTGATGAAATGGGCCGGGCCTAACCCGGCCAAAGGGTTAGGCGGCTGCCTGACATTCCTTGGCAGCGTCGTTCCAGATCATGCCCTGATCGGCATAGTCCTCATCGATCTCATCGTCGCCGAATGTTAGGGGAAGCAGTTCGTCATCGAAGTCGCCGGCATCATCAACGCTGATACATGCGCGCGTGGACCGGAACGTTTTTGCCGTGCCGCTGAACACCCCGGCCGCATTCATGAGTGCGGAGTTGACTGCCTTACCGATCTGAAGCCCGAGTTCGACTACAATATCGGCTTCAGCTCGATCCATCCCATTCTCGGTCAGCTTGGAATGGGTATCTACTATGGCAGATTTGCTTCGGAATGCGCCATCGACCACCAGCTCTCGAGCTGTGTCGGCGAGCATGGCGATGCTCGATAAAGACACGATGCTTTTCTGGTCGATCACTTCTGCGGCTACCAAAGCGGCATTGATGCCTTCAATCAGGCGGTCGGCATTGAATGTCATATTGGTCATATCAGTCTCCTCTAAATGGCCCGCGGATTCGAGCTACATTTGTGTTTTACACAAAAGACGAATGAAGGTCAATAGTCTTTTGTGTTTTACGCAAAAGGCGTATCTGATATGCCACTCACGCCGCTACCAACGGCGCATCACCACAAGAGGAGAGGGCATGGCGACAGCACGCGAGCTGGTACTCAAAGTTTCAGAAGTAATGGGAGTGCCCGAGAATACGGTTGTACAGCATGACCGTAACCTCTCCCTGGCCGGCCTAAGAACCGTGGCGGGCCGGGGTAGGGCGGCCGCTCAGATGACTGCCGCGGACGCGGTTCACATGATGATTGCAGTTGCGGGCAGCCGGAACGTTAAAGACAGCGCTGAAACAGTACGCCGGTACGCCGACCTAGTGGCGAACGAAACAATGTCTTTCGATGACGATAAGGGGACCGTTCGAGGAAAAACCTTTGGCGATGCAGTTAGGCTTCTGCTCGAAATAGTCCCCAAAAGCCGCGAGTCGTTTTCTGGGCCTGATGGGGACGAAATTGCTGTTTCCATCTATGGGCCGAGACCAGAAGCGAAGATAATCATCCGCAAGGCCGGGGGCGCAAAGATGATGGAATTTACATATCGGCCCCCTTGGACGAGGGATGCGCCGAAAGAGGATCATGGAGATCTTCAGTTCATAGCCATGTTCACTCAGGTTACGCTTGGTCATATTGGGGATCTGATTTGATCTTGCCCCTCGTGTGACACCAATCTCGAACCTAGCAACACAAATATCGAACTCTGCAACGCCGATCCGCAATTCTATAAAAGTGTTGCAGACTTCTAGATTTTCGCCACAAATTGAGGAGGTAACGGGGGTGTTCGAGGGGTATATGAGGAAGGTCTTTTTCGGGGCGCCGCTTCGCCGGGCGACACGGCCGACGGCAGTGGCGTGGTGCTGCGGTCGGGTAGTGCTGGCCCGTAAAGCGATGTTGGAGACACCACATCACGGTAGGGGCGTCCGCACCGTGATGGTACCGCTGGCCCCGTAAAACGAGGTTGACGACATCGAGCAATCCCCAAAATATTGGGGATTGCTGGCCCCGTAAAGCGATGTCGTGGGTGGCGATTTAATCCCCACCCATCCGCTCAACGCAAAATCGCGCTCAGTCCTCAAAGATGCTTTCAGGCAGGCAGGTAATCGAGCCAATGCCCAGGCGCTCGCTATAACTCCCCAGCTTCTCAGCGGTGACCTTTAGTTCTTTCTTCTGATCTTCACACCTGTCCTTGGACAAGTCCCGCGCAACCTCGTACTCAGCGTTGCCCATTGCGTGGATGAGACGGTAGGTTTCGGCGTGTGCTGCGGGGGTCAAGAGCAAGGCAACCGCCATCACCGCTGTAATTCGCTTCACTGGACATCTCCCTCATGGTTCGGGCTCACATTCGCAGCAGCGAAGAGCGGTGGCAATCGCCTAAGCCGCCAGGACCGCCCTTCACATCCTTGAAATCACAGAAAAAAGCTCCATATCACTTGTAAACAAGAAGTAATATGGAGGAAATTTCTGTGATGTTCTTAAAGCACGCGAGCCCTGAAGATAGGTACGAGCGCATCGACAGAGACGCGCTTCGTATTATTGAAGAGCACCGCAATGCCAGGGAGAAAATATCTGCTCGCACGCAGGCACAGCGCCTGATGCAGGAAGAGCGTGAGGCGGCGTAACTTTTTCTAATCTGGTATTTATTATCTACGCCCCAATGCGGCCCGTGAGCCGCCCCTTTTCGTTACGCGGATACGACGTTTTCCTCGCGCACCTAAGCCGCCAAGCCTTCCAGCGGCTTGGCATATCTTCACGCCGGCGCCACCCTCAATCGCGCCAGGATCGCCAGCATCGATTCCAGCCAGGCCTCGCGCCGGCTTTCGCCAACAGGATGCAAAGCGCCATCAACACCATGCTCGGCACGCAGGCGCGGCACGAAGGGGTCGGCGGCGGCTAGTAGAGAGTGGCCAGTAATTTCGCGCGGCGGTTCAATCCGCCGGGCATATAGAATGTCCGCAGCTTCGACCTCGATGACCTGTTCCGGCGTTTTGAGATAGAACAGGGCCTTGCGCTGTCCGTGCCGGTCGATGAACCCGGCAAAGATTTTCGCTAGCGGCTGAAGCGCGCCGCGAAGTTGAATCAGCGCCAGATCGCCGACTTCAATAGGGCCGTTTGTCTCGATCAGCGGGTCGCCGGCCTCGACGGCCGGTGCAATGCAGACGCCCTGAACGACCAGCGGCGCGTCAGGCTCGGCCCTGATGGTTTCGATGAATAGCGCGTCATCGACCCGCGCTGCCAGGCCCCAAATCTTTTCTGCCAGATACTCCGTTTCGGGCGTCAGAATGGATCGCAACAGATGTCGACGGGGTGTCGATGGACTCGCACCAAAAGGCGGCCAAGCATGGATATGGGCGCAGGTTATGCCGGCCTGATACTGCGCATCCCCGGCAATCGGCCCCCCGTAGCCGATATTGACCAAGAAGCTGACGCCAATAGTCAGTGGATTGAAGTTCATAGGCGGCGTGTACGGCAGCCAGCCGCGGCAAAAAATGGACACAGCATCCTCCATGAAAAAGCCCCGCACGATGGCGGGGCGGGGTTTTGGTTTGTGGTTGGGGGCGCGACTCGCTTAGGCCCTATCAACGCGATCAGTTAGATGATGCCATCTACTTGAGAGCGCCGGTCCATCGAAAATAAGCCGTGTGGCGAGTGCTCTGTGCGCGACGTTGTGTCTGAAAGCAGAAGTCTCAAAAAATCAGCGCTTGACTTGGTAGTCCCGGACTTTTCTATGCGCTGACTGGAAAGAGAATATATTTAATTGTAACGGGTTAGTCGCGTCAGCAAACCTGCTGTCGTAGCGTTTCTAAGCCCGATTTGCGGTACTTTGGCAGTTTTTAACGCCGGCAAGTTACCCACGCTAATCCCATATCAAACACAGGGATTTGCGGGACCTGGTGATTCCCACACCGTAGACAGCGGGTCGATGCGCAAAAAAAAGGTTCGAGACTTTATTTCGCTAACTGCGAGACTCTGTGCAGCACGTAAGTGTGGCCGGGGGACAGCGGACGTTTTTGCACATGGTCGCTGTCCCGCCGGCATCATCAACCAACCGCCAGGGTCAGCGCCTCAATCTGATCGTGCGTGACGTAGATCGTCGTGATGCCCATTTCCTGCTGCAAATGCT
>CAKTCH010000167.1 GCA_934538895.1 uncultured Alphaproteobacteria bacterium | reverse complement strand
GCCTGTCCTTTACAGCAACAAGGCGTTACAGGCATTGACCGGTAAAACGCCCGCGAAGCTTCTGGGCCAGCCTTTGGCGGATATATGGCCCGGCCCTGATACCGTAAAACTGGTAAAGAAGCTGTCCGGCACGGCCATGCCCCGCGCTTTCAACATCGCGATTGCCCTGCGCGGTACCGAACGCTGGGCGCGCATCGCCGTGACCGCGGGCACGTTCGAGGGGCGGCGCTGCCTGATCCTGTGGGCCAGCGATATTTCCGCCAGCAAGGAGGCCGAGGAGAAACTGCTGCTGCAAGTGCGCGCGGCCGATGCCGCCGCCGAGATGAAGGCCAATTTCCTCGCGACCATGAGCCATGAAATCCGCACGCCAATGCAAGCCGTCTATGGCCTGCTGGAACTGATCGGCGAGGAAAAGCCGGAACAGAAAATCCGCAGCATGGTCGATATCGCCAAAACCTCGGCGAGCGGCCTGCTGGAAATTCTCGACGATATTCTCGATATGGCCAAGATCGACGCCAATAAGATGGAGCTTGATCGGTTCGAGGTGCCCGTCCGCACGCTGGTGCGCGGCACGATGGAGGCGCTGGCGGTCAAGATTCAAGGCAAGAACGTCGCGCTGATCGACGATATTGCCGCAGATGTCCCGTTTGTCGTGGTCGGCGACCCGAAGCGCCTGCGCCAGATCATCATGAACCTGGCCGGCAACGCGCTGAAATTCACCGAAAAAGGCAACGTCACCATCCGCGTCAAGCGCGCGGGCAAAGCGAAAAAGAATTCGGGCAAGCTGGGTTTGCGTTTTGAAATCACCGATACCGGCATCGGCATGAGCGAGGAAATCTGCCAGCGTCTGTTCCAGCCTTTCTCGCAGGCGGACAACTCGACCAGCCGCAAATATGGCGGCACCGGGCTGGGCCTTTCGATCTGCCGCCGCCTTGTCGATCTCATGGGCGGGCAAATCGGCGTGACCAGCAAACCGGGCAAAGGCTCGACCTTCTGGTTCGAGATTCCGACCGAGGAAGTCGATACCAGCATCGTTTCCAGCAACATGCCCGCGCTTGACGGTATTTCGGTTCTGTCCGTCGAGGACCATCCGCAGGGCGCGAAGGAGATCGCCCGCGCGCTGATGTCGATGGGCGCGCGCGTGGAAAGCTGCCCCACTTACAAGGAAGGGCTGGCGCTGGTCAAGCGCCGCCCGTTCGATGTGGCGGTGATCGATCAGGGGCTGCCCGACGGGCTGGGCCTCGACCTGATCCGCGCGGTGATGGATATACGTCCCTATATGGGTTTGATCATGTATACGGTGCGCGACGATATCGGGATGCAGCATACGCTCCAGAGTCTGGGTGTGACCTATCTCGCCAAGCCCGCATCGCGTATCGGCCTGGGCACGGCGGTCAAGGACGCCGCCCTAAAAACCGCGCGCGTGGCCACCGACGGCCCGACCAGATTACTGATCGCCGAGGATACCGCCAGCGTGCGCGAAGTGCTGCAACGCCAGTTGCGGAAACTTAACGTCGAAGCCGATTTCGTCAATAACGGGCGGGCGGCCATTGCAGCCTATCACACCGGGCAATACGGCATCATCATCACCGATCTGCATATGCCGGAAATGGACGGTTACGACGTCGTGTCCGCCATCCGCAACGAGGAGGCGGGGCGCATGGCCCTGCGGCAGGGTATCAGCACGACGCATTTGCCGGTGATCGTGCTGACAGCCGACGTGCAGATGTCACAGCGGCAGGTTTATCTGGGCCACGGTTTCGACGAGTGCCTGCTGAAGCCCGTATCGCTGGGGCAGTTCAAGCGCCTGCTGATCCGCTGGGGGCTGCTGGCCTACGAGGAAGACGGTTACGGCGCAGGGGAAGAAACAGCGCCCGCGCGCCTGCCGCAGGACAGCCTGCCCCCGGCCCTTGACCGGGACGCCATTCGCAAGCAGATGGGTGCGCTGGACGAGGGCGCCGTGGCATTGCTGGGGATGTTTATCGAGATGATCGCCCCGCAGATAGAAAAACTGAAAGAAGCGCAGGCGGCGGGTGATCTTCATCAGTTGAAAGAGCGGGCGCACAGCCTGAAAGGCGCGGCGCGATCGGCCTGCTGCAACGTTTTAGGCGATCTGGCGGCAGCCCTGCAACAGGCGTCGGAAGACCAGCAGCCCGCTCCGCATCTGGTGACGCAGATCGCGGCTGAATTCGCCCGCGCCCGCGCGGCGATTGAAAACCTGGCCGCCGAGGATTAAGGGCAGCCCGCCTCATCGTTATCGGGGGGCACGCCGTCACCATTGTAAACCGCCGACGGACGCGTCAGCATCCGTACGCGGAAACACAGGGAGCCTTGCGGGCAGATCAGCGTGGCATCGTCCGAAACCAGATTCTGATCGGCGTTTGTGGCGTCGATGAAATCAGCTTCGCATTCGGCATACTCATCATCGAGTTTTTCCAGCGCCGCGCGCAGATAGGCATCGGTCTTGTTCGTGGCAAGCCACATGAACACGCCGTCGGTGTTGTTATACCATTGCCACGGTCCGAACAAGGCAGGCGGCGGCGGCATGAACTTACCCGAGGCGCCGGTAAAGATCGGGGCGTGGTTATTGTCGCAAGCCACCGGTGTCTGGCTGTAATCGCATCCGGGGTTGCCGGGGCAGCGCAAGCCGGAAACGGCACGGCTGGCGGCCGGCCCTGTGGCAGCCCCCGTATAGTAGCCGGACATCGGATTAATCGGATAGATGGCATTGGCGTTCGGTTCCGCCGGCGCATTGCTGTTGGTGGTGATATCGTTATCGCCGGTCTGGTAGGTCAGCACACATTCCTGCACGGCGGAGCGGATGAATTCCACCTGTGAAGAAATATCGGATACGGTCTTAAACGTATTCTGGTTCGTGCCTTGCTGGCTCGACGGTTCCATGAACGAAACGGTCAGCGCGGCCAGCAGGGCGATCGCGATCAGGATATAGACCAGAGCGCTGCCGCGCTCGCGTGAACGGTGGATTGTCTTCTTCATATAAAACCTCTGCCCTCATTATATCCTAAAAAAATCACGCGTCATGGCTTTAAAAGGAAAAGCCCGGCGACAGGCCGGGCTTTTTTCAGATTCGTTCGCGTATTAACGCTCTACCAGAACATGGTAGTAAATATTCAGGCTATCCTGCGTAAAGCAACCGAACGGTTTGCCATTCAGAATATGCGTGCCCGTGGCGTTACCAATCGTGCCGCCGTTACAGGTTGGCGCCGTCGGGCCACCGCAGATATATTGGTTAGTGCTATCCATGTTCCTTTTATACAGAACACCCGTAGCGGCTGGCGGGGTCGTTGGCAGCCCCAAAGATTCATTCAGCTTGCTGCAAACCGACGCCGAAACGCCGGGCAGGAAAGCGATCAGATCCGCTGTTCCGTAGGCAGGCGTCGCAGAACCCGATGTCGTACCGACATCCACGATCTGGTTTTCAGCGTTGAAGAACCATTCTTTCGTATCTGCCGGGGCGGTATTGCTCATGATATCCGGCGGCGGTACGGTATGTGTCGCGCCGCCTCCTACAGGATGGAATACGCCAAGCTTGTCATTGTGCAGGGTACTAAAGGCCGACGGCGGATTGAATTCAAGTTCGTTGATATCGGCACCGCCGATAATCATGCGCACGATCGCCGTTCTGATGCCGGAGGGATACTGCGTGATCTGCGCGCTGTTGACGAGGTTGGTTTCCTTGCCGGCATCGCCGCCCCCCGAACGGGAGGACTGCGTTACGGCGTAAGACAAGGCCGCGAAAAGCGCTACGGCGATAAGGATCAGGAAGAGCACGTTGCCGTGTTCGTTCTGGCGCTCCTGCGTAGTAAGGTTACTGATCATAAATCTGTCTCCATTCCATATATTCAAAAAATCCAAGTTCCGACGCGATTTTATCATGGTTTTTTCCCCAGAAAACCCTTATTGGGGTTTGTCCACTGAAACCCGGTTGATTTTTAGAAGCACGGCCAGTTTATCGGCAGCGCACTCCCGCCCTACGCAAAGCCTGTCCACGGATACGCGCCAGCCCGAACCGCCGTTCTGCACATGGCTGACGGCTTCACGAAACTGGCCGAAATTGGCCGTCGTTTTTCCGGCAATCTGGATGGAAGCCCCCTGACTTTTTATCGTCAAATCCGGATAAGTC
>CAKTCH010000166.1 GCA_934538895.1 uncultured Alphaproteobacteria bacterium | reverse complement strand
TCATCCTCATCATCCCGGCGCGGCGGGCGGTTGTTGCGGACGGCGGGTTTCTGCTGGCGGGATGAGAATTTATCGGCCCGGCGCTGGCGGTTGGCGCCGTGCGTCATGCCCGCATCCTCGAAATTTTCTTCTTCCGCTTCCGTGCGGCGCGCCGGTTTCTCGCGGCGTGGCGGGCGTTCATCCTTGACGTCCACCGTCTCCACCGGAATCGCGCGTTTAATCAGCTTCTCGATATTCTCGACCAGCCTTTCATCCTCGTCGCGCGCGGCGATGGAAAGGGAGCGGCCCGCCATGCCCGCGCGGCCCGTGCGGCCTATGCGGTGCACGTAATCGTCGGCATTGAACGGCAGGTCGAAATTGAACACATGCGACACGCCCTGAATATCAAGGCCGCGCGCCGCCACGTCGCTGCATACCAGCAAGGTGATCTTGCCGTCCTTGAACCCTTGCAGCGTCACCGTGCGCACCGACTGAATCATATCGCCATGCATAGGGGCCGCGCTGTAGCCGCGTCCTTTGAGCCACTTGGCCAGATCATCCACATCGCGCTTGCGGTTCAGGAAGATAAAGGCGTTTTTCACATCCTCGCTCTTGATAAGAGCATCCAGCACATCGCGCTTTTTACGGTATGACGTCCACACCAGCGACTGCCGCACCGTTTCCGCTGGAGACGCGGGCGGCGCCACCGAAACCTGACGCGGATTCGACAGGAACTTGTCGGCCAGCTTCTTGATCTCCGGCTGCATCGTCGCCGAGAACAGCAATGTCTGGCGTATCGGCGGCACCTTCGAAACGATCTTCTCGATATCCGGAATAAAGCCCATATCCAGCATCCGGTCGGCTTCGTCGATCACCAGCACCTTGATATCCGTCAGCAGGATATTGCCGCGATCAAACAGGTCGAGCAAACGCCCCGGCGTCGCGATCAGCACATCGACGCCGCGCTCCAGCAATTTGATCTGGTCGCCCATGCTCTCGCCGCCCACCAGCAAGGCCTTGGTCAGCTTGTGATACTTGCCGTAAATATCGAAGTTATCGGCGATCTGCGCCGCCAGCTCGCGCGTCGGCGACAAAATCAGCGAACGCGGCATCCGCGCCCGCGCGCGCCCGCCCGCCAGAATTTCAATCATCGGCAGGGTAAAGCCCGCGGTCTTGCCCGTGCCGGTCTGCGCCAGCCCGATCACGTCGCGCGCCATCAGGATATGGGGTATGGCCTGCGCCTGGATAGGCGTCGGTGTGGTATAGCCACGCTCCGTGACCGCTTTCACAATCTCAGGGCCGAGGCCCAGCTCTTCAAAACTCATCTAACTACGCTATCGGGGCAAATGCCCTGTAAAATTAAGACCTTATACGTGCTTTTTCTTAGCGGATACCACGCCCTTCCGCAAGTATTTCCCCATATTCGCCATGGATTTAAGGGGGGTTAAAGGCTAAAATCCCCCTTCAGGAGACTTAAAACCATGAAAACCGCCCTTATCAGCCATCTGGAAGCCGAAATCGGGAAAGTCCGCGAGGCAGGCCTCTACAAGAAAGAACGCGTCATTACCTCGACGCAATCCGCCGATATCACCGTAGCGGGCGGCAACCATGTGCTGAATTTCTGCGCCAATAATTACCTCGGCCTCGCCGACAACGCGGACCTGATCGCAGCGGGCAAGAAAGCCCTCGACGAACACGGCTACGGCATGGCCTCGGTGCGCTTCATCTGCGGCACGCAGGACATCCACAAGCAACTTGAAAAACGCATCAGCGAATTTTTAGGAATGGAAGACACCATCCTCTATTCCTCCTGCTTCGACGCCAACGGCGGACTGTTCGAAACCCTGCTCGGCGAGGAAGACGCCATCATCTCCGACGCCCTCAACCACGCCAGCATCATCGACGGCATCCGCCTGTGCAAGGCGCAGCGCTACCGCTACGCCAACAACGACATGGCGGAACTGGAAGAACATCTAAAATCCGCCCAGTCACAACGCCACCGCCTCATCGCCACCGACGGCGTTTTCTCGATGGACGGCTACATCGCCAACCTCCAAGCCGTCTGCGACCTCGCCGAAAAATACGACGCCATGGTGATGGTCGACGACAGCCACGCCGTCGGCTTCATCGGCGACAAAGGCCGCGGCACCCATGAATATTGCAACGTCATGGGCCGCGTCGATATCATCACCGGCACCCTCGGCAAAGCCCTCGGCGGCGCCTCCGGCGGCTACACCAGCGGCCCCAGCGAAGTGATCGAATGGCTGCGCCAGCGCTCGCGCCCCTACCTGTTCTCGAACACCCTCGCCCCCGTCATCACCGCCACCTCGCTGAAAGTCCTCGACCTGCTCGAAAGCGGTGACACCCTGCGCAAACGCCTGCGCGACAACGCCACCTATTTCCGCGAAAAAATGACCGCCGCCGGCTTCGACCTTCTCCCCGGCGACCACCCGATCATCCCGGTCATGATCTACGACGCCGGCCTTGCCAGCCAATTCGCCGATGAAATGCTCAAACGCGGCGTCTACGTCGTAGGCTTCTCCTTCCCGGTCGTCCCCCAGGGCAAAGCCCGCATCCGCACACAGATGTCAGCGGCGCACACAAAAGCACATCTCGACAAAGCGATTACAGCCTTTATCGAGGTGGGTAAGGAACTGGGAATTTTGAAGAAGGCTAATTGAGAATGTTCAAGAACTTTATAAAATCATTCCTAAAAGAAATCAGCGCATTAAACCTAGTTCAAGAAATCCCCGTAGAACCAGTTACTAACAACGTAGACTGGAACAATGTGTATGGTAGAATTGAAATTTATGATGAGAAGGCATTTGACTTCATTTTTAGTGAAGCCGATAAAATGCTTAATGAAACAATTAAAATTGATCTATCTTTCAGAGACAGAGCATCATCAATATTGAGCATACTGATCCCCACAATTTTAGCAATTATAGGGTTTTATTTTTCTGCGTACCCTTCATTTGGGGCATTAACAACTATCGTCAGCTCTACATGCCTTACAAGTGGAGCATTCTTCTGTTTAAAGATATTAAACACAAAATCTTCGTACGTGCCCGGCTGCAAACCTTTAGGGATTCTAAAGAATACCGATTTAATCGACATTAAAAACATAATCTTTACCCAATGCGAAGAGTATGAAAAACGCATCCAAGGACGCATGAATGAAAACATCAAAGCAGGCAATAATTTTAGGATCTGCGTTCAACTACTTTTTATAACTCCAATAGTTACCGTAACAACAGTACTATTGGAAAAAGTCTTTAATTACTTTATTTCTTAGGAAAAACATTCTTATCAGGTTTATAGCTATTAGCTATTAACTCTGAAGTAGTAGTAGTTGGTCTCTGAATATCGGGCACTACAATAGGCTTTTTATCATCTGCCATAATTAAACCTCTTAAGTTTTAAAGATAGAACTTATTTCTAGATTATTTAGAAATAAGAAATCAAGGCAAAACCGCAATCGGAATATCCCGCTTCTCAATATCCAGCAACGCCTGTTTCACATGCAGTCCACCACCGTATCCACCCAACCCACCACCGCTCGCAATCACGCGGTGGCATGGCACGATGATCCAGATTTCGTTGCAGCCGTTTGCCGTACCCACCGCGCGTGAAGCGTTCGGGTTCCCGACCGCGCGCGCCAGTTGCTTGTAACTCCATGTCGAGCCGTAAGGGATGGTGCTGATGGTATCCCACACCTTCATCTGGAACTTCGTGCCCCGCTGGAGCAATGGAATATCGAATTCAGTAAGTTTGCCCTTGAAATAGGCATCCAGTTGCTTCGCGGCTTCCTTCAGCACCGGCGCAGGCCGCCCCGCCGTCACACGCCTGTTCGTGCGGCGGCAAAAGGTCAGGAAATCACCCTCGGCAATCAGCTCGATATTGCCGAAGGGTGATTTTATAATCGCGTTTGTCTGCGCCATTGTTCAAAGACTATTTCCGTCATCCCGAGCGCAGCCGAGGGATCTGACCCGTTATCCGTCTGAAAAGATCCACCGGCTGCGCTCGGGATGAGCATAAAAATGCTAAATGCTTCACTTGAGTCCGTAGCATATATCCACGCGTACGCCTAGCGGCGCAAAGTCTGTACGAATTTAATTTTTCTGTCATCCCCGGTTTGACCGGGGATCCAGTGCGGCATCTTCAAT
>CAKTCH010000165.1 GCA_934538895.1 uncultured Alphaproteobacteria bacterium | reverse complement strand
CATATCTATTACATCAGCGGCGAGAATATCGACAATCTGCGCAACAGCCCGCAGATAGAGGGTTTCAAGGCGCGCGGCATCGAAGTGCTGCTGTTCACCGACACTATCGACGATTTCTGGCTGCAATCGGTGCAGGATTACGAACAAAAACCGTTCCGCTCCGTCACCAAAGGCGATGTCGATCTGACCAAATTCGGCGAAGCCAAAGGCGGCGACGTCAAAAGCAAACAGCATGAGAATATCGAACAAACCGACAGCCACCGCCGCCTGTTGGCGATCATTCAGGAAACGCTGAAGGAAGATATCGGCGAAGTGCGCTATTCCCACCGCCTGACCAGTTCTCCCGCCTGCCTCGTCGCCGGTGAAAACGAAGTCGATCTGCGCATGGAACGCGTGCTGCGCGTGCACCAGAAATATGAAACGCCGTCGAAGCGCGTGCTGGAGATCAACCCCGACCATGCTTTAATCATCCGCATGGCTGAAATGGCGAAGGAAGGCGGTACCGGCGCCGAAATGGCCGACGCCGCCCGCCTGCTGCTAGACCAGGCCCGCATCATCCAGGGCGAACCCGTCCCCGACCCGTCGGAGTTCGCGCGCAGGCTGGCTTATTTCATGGAAAAGAGCTTAGCGGCATAACCCCCAAAAAAATTATCCTCCGGCTTGACCGGAGGATACATTTATCAGTGTGGCCAATGTATGGATTCCCCGATCAAATCGGGGAACAGCATTAGGATTTAAGCCGCTTTCTTCAAAAAATCAGCATAGGTAACCGCCGGGCGCGGGCCCATGTGGCTGATGACCTCCGCCGCCGCCATCGAACCGAGACGGCCGCACATTTCCAGCGTCATACCCTGCGTATAGCCATAAAGGAAACCTGCCGCGTACTGATCGCCCGCGCCCGTGGTATCGACGACCTTCACGCCCGCTTCCGGCTTGATCTCGATCAGCTTGTCGCCCGCGAGGATCACAGAACCCTTCTCGCTGCGCGTGATCGCGATCACTTCGCATTTGCCTTTCAACGCTTCCACCGCGGCCTCGAAGCTTTCGCTCTCATACAATGCCTTGGCTTCGTCTTCGTTGGCGAACAGGATATCGACATGATTTCCCACAAACGCCTGCAGATCGGCGCGGTGACGATTGACGCAGAACGGGTCGGACAAGGTCAGCGCCACCTTGCGGCCAGCCTTATGCGCCAGTTCCGAGGCCACGCGGAAAGCTTCTTTCGCGTGCGGCGGGTCGAACAGATAACCTTCAAGATAGGTAATGCGCGCGGACGATACCAGTTCCTCGTCGATATCAATCGGCGAAAGCGCCACCGCCGCACCGAGGAATGTATTCATCGTGCGCTGGCCATCCGGTGTGACCAGGATCAGACAACGCGCCGTCGGCGCGCCGATAGCCAGCGGCTGGGTGTTGAAAACAACGCCCTGCGCCTTCAGATCATGGCTGAACACTTCGCCCAGTTGGTCTTTGGCGACTTTGCCGATATAGGCGCCTCTGCCGCCGAAGGAGGCGAAGCCCGCAATCGTATTACCGGCGGAACCACCCGAGGATTCTACGCCCGGCGGCATTTCACCATAAAGCGTGACCGCGCGCGGCTCGTCGATCAGGGTCATGCCGCCCTTCTCCATCCCGTGCAATTCTTTCTGGCGGGCGACGAAAGCATCGTCGGTTTGCGCCAGAACGTCCACGATGGCGTTACCGATGGCCAGAAGGTCGATTTGCGGATCTTTCATGCTATATTCCTCGTAAGCTAAAAACAGGTTATGTTTCTAGCCGAAAGCAGGAAACAAGGAAAGTCCGCAATGCCCGCCTCCCCAAAGAAAACCATGGATATACGCGAAAAAGCGGTAAAAGCCGCACTGGCGCTGGCCGCTCGCGACGGCTGGGGCCGGGTCACGCTGCAGGCGGTCGCACGGCACGCCAAAATCAGTCTCGCGCAACTGCACGAACATTTCGAAGACCGTGGCGATATTCTGGCCGCCTATGAACGCATGATCGACCGCCGTGTGCTGGAGAATACCGGCGAGATCGGCGAAGACGCCAACCCGCGCGAAAGCTTGTTCGATATCATCATGGAACGCTTCGACGCATTGAACGAAGACCGTGAAGCCCTGATAGCCATCCTCGACCATGTAAAATGCGACCCCCGTCAAATGGCGATCAGTATGCCGCATCTGGCGCGTTCCATGAGCTGGATGCTGGAAGCCGCCCATATCGACACCACCGGCCTGCGCGGCGCGGCGCATATCATCGGGCTGACAAGCGTATATCTGGTGACGCTCAAGACATGGCGCGAGGACGAAAGCCCCGACATGAGCAAAACCATGGCCGCCCTCGACCGCAATCTGGGCCGCGCGGAACAGTTGGGCAATACGTTGGGATTGATCGGCTAGCTCAAGCCCACCCATTTGTCATCCTCCGGCTTGACCGGAGTATCCATTCACAGCTTAAAGATAGTATGGATTCCCCGATCAAGTCAGGCAATAACAAAGGGTGAGATTACAGAAGCTGAAAATCAGGCAAACGCTTTCGCGTAATCGTAAACGTGGTTTTCAACCCACAGTTTCTCCAGCACGTCGCACAGATGATCGACATCGGCAATAGAATGCGCCGCCGTCGCCGTCAGGCGCAACCGTTCCGTCCCTTTGGGCACAGTCGGATAATTGATGGGCTGGACATAGATATTATATTCGTTCATCAGAATATCGCAGACCGCCTTGCAGCAGGTCGCATCGCCCACGATCAGCGGCACGATATGGCTTCCGCCTTTCAGGTATGGCATTCCCGCTTTCTCAAGACGCGCCTTGAAATGGCGCACATTGCGGCGCTGCCGCTGGCGCTCGATATCTGAAACCATAAGATGTTCGACGCTGGCTCTGGCCCCCGCCAGCACGGCAGGCGGCAGAGATGTGGTGAAAATAAAACCCGACGCGAAGGAACGAATGGCATCGATCATGCCTTTGCCGCCCGCGACGTAACCGCCGACCAGCCCGTAAGCCTTGCCGAACGTGCCTTCAATAATATCGATACGGTGCATCACGCCCATTTCCTCGGCGACGCCCGCGCCGCGAGGGCCATAAAGACCGACGCCATGCACTTCATCGAGATAAGTCATCGCACCGTATTTCTCGGCAAGATCGGCAATCGCGCCGATCGGGGAGATATCGCCCTCCATCGAATAAACGGACTCGAATGCGATAATTTTGGGCCGCGACGGATCGTCGGCTTTCAGCATCTCCTCCAGATGCGCGACATCGTTATGACGGAAAATGCGTTTTTCCGCGCCGCCATGGCGAATACCCTCGATCATCGAAGCATGATTCATCTCATCGGAATAAATAAGGCAGCCCGGCAATAATTTCGTCAGCGTGCTGAGCGCGCCCTCATTCGCCGTAAAACCGGACGTGAAAACCAGGGAGGCTTCCTTTCCGTGAAGGCGGGCCATGGTTTCTTCCAACTGCACATGATAAAGCGTCGTGCCGGAAATATTGCGCGTGCCGCCCGCCCCCGCGCCGCAATGATCGATCGCGTTTTTCATCGCTTCGATCACGGAAGCATTCTGACCCATGCCCAGGTAATCATTGCTGCACCACACAATAACTTCACGTCCGCTGGAAAGGCCTTCGCCCGGCGCGTGATACAATGCGCGGGGAAACTGCCCGGCCATGCGCTCCAGCGTTGCGAACACGCGATAGCGGCCCTCAGCCTTCAAACGATCGACGGAATGTTGAAAGTGGGTTTCGTAATCCATAGAAATACTCCCGTTCTTCTAACGTAACTTTATTATCTGCGAACACTAAACAATCCTGTATTCTAGTACAATAAAGATTGCGGGTAATTCCTCGCCAGCGCTTTCACCCTTTTTCAGCCTTTTGTATGCTGGATTCAATTTTATAGCCCGTATGAAGGAGCTAGTTGAGAATGATTATCGTTTTCGGTTCAATCAATATGGACATTTTCATGTCCGTGAAACACCTCCCCCAGCCCGGTGAAACCGTGATGTCGCCCGCCTATGAAATGTCGCCCGGCGGCAAGGGTGCCAATCAGGCGCTGGCCGCCGCGCGTTCGGGCGCAAAAGTCGCGATGATCGGGCGCGTCGGCAACGATGGCATGGGCGCGCGCGTGCTCTACTCCGCTCCGCACTGGGACGAGCAGATCGTGCGCAAGCGCTTCGACAAGAAAT
>CAKTCH010000164.1 GCA_934538895.1 uncultured Alphaproteobacteria bacterium | reverse complement strand
ATTTTGAAGAATTTTACGGAGCCTGTATTATGAAACGTACTTATCAACCCAGCCGCATCGTTCGCGCTCGTCGTCATGGCTTCCGTGCCCGCATGGCTACCGTAGGTGGCCGTCTGGTTCTGGCGGCGCGCCGCGCCAAAGGCCGCAAAAAGCTGAGCGCATAATCGTTTTTCGATAAGGCTGCACAAGCCTGAAACACGCGGGCGCTATCAGGCGCCCGTTTCGTTTGAAAAAACAATATAATAATATGAGAAAAGCCACCTGTGAAACCGTCAGCCGCACGCCGTCCCTGAAAAAACGGGCCGAATTCCTGCGCGTCCAGAAAGAAGGACAAAAATGGGTGTCGCCCGGTGTGATCCTGATGGCGGCCCCGGCAGCGCCCGCCAGGGAAGGGCAGGTCAAATTCGGCCTGACCGTCACCAAAAAACTGAGTAAATCCGCCGTTATCCGCAACCGTATCCGCCGCCGCCTGCGTGCCGCCGCTCATGACGTGCTGCCGCTGCACGCCAGAACGGGTGTCGATTACGTGCTGATTGGCCGTACCGATACAGCGGATTTATCCTACGGCAAGCTCTGCGGCGACCTGAAATGGTGCCTGAAGAGGCTCTCATGCCTGAACGAAACCTCCTGAGTCGCGCTATTCTGGGCGTTTTACAGGGCCTGCTCCGGCTCTACCGCTTTCTTTTGTCTCCGTGGGTGGGGCGGCAATGCCGCTTTTACCCCACCTGTTCCGCCTATGCGCAGGAAGCCCTGAACCGCCACGGCCCCCTGAAGGGCGCTTTCCTGTCTGCCCGCCGGATTTGCGCCTGCCATCCCTGGTCGGCGCGCCCCCTGACTGATCCGGTGCCGGATCAGTTTGAATGGCGCGCCCTGATGGGTTATAAACGCCGGAACCCTCAGGAATAATGTGTAAACCCCGATCGTAAAGACGAGATCCCGTTATCATGAAACAAAGATTTCCCATCGCCGGTAAAGAGCAAATGCACCCGGAAGACCGCCGCAATCTGGTAATCTTCCTGATGCTGGCCCTGCTGATCTGGTTCGGCTTCGATCATTTCATGATAAAGCCACGCATGGAAGCCGCCCGCGCGGCGCAAGCTGCCGCCGTACTGGCCGCCGAGGAAGAAGCCGTCAATCTCGCCGCCGGCATATCCGCGCCGCAAACCGTGCGCCCGCGTGCGGAAGTGCTGGCCGAAGGCACGCGCCTGCCGCTGAAGAACGACGCCGTGGCGGGATCGATCTCCACCAGCGGCAACCGCATCGACGATATCAGCCTCGTCAAATATATGCAGACGCTGGGCGGCACCGATCAGGTCATCCTGCTCGAACCCGCGGGCACCGAAAACCCGCAATATGCGGAATATGGCTGGCTGGGGGGCGAAAGCGTGCGCGTACCCGGCAAGGACACGCGCTGGCATGTCGCCGGGGCGCGGGAACTCGCCCCCGGCACGCCCGTCACCATGACATGGGACAACGGGCAGGGTCTGCGTTTCGAACGCACTATCAGCATCGATAACAATTACATGATCCATATCGTGCAAAAGGTCGTGAACAATTCCGAAAAGAAAGTCACGCTTTATCCTTATGCACTGGTGGGGTCCGACGGCCTGCCGTCACACATGGAAAACGTGCGCGCCGTGCACGAGGGGCCGATCGGCTATATCGGCGGCGAACTGGAACAATACACCTATCGCAACATGGCCAAGAAAGTCATTAACGAAGAATTTCAGGCCACTACGGGCTGGATCGGCATCACCCAGAAATTCTGGCTGACCAGCGTTTTCCTCGACCAGAACGAACCCGGCAAATTCCGTTTCAACTACACCCCGGCAAAATCCGCCAATGACAAGGAACATTATCAGGTCGATGTGATGGGCGCGCCGCGCGTGGTCGAGCCGGGGGCGGAATCGTCAGCGAACGTGCGTATCTTCGCGGGCGCCAAGGAAGTGAAAATCCTCGAGCAATACAGCAGGGACCTCGGTGTCTCCCACTTCGATCTCGCTGTCGATTTCGGCCTGTTTTATTTTCTGACCAAGCCGTTCTTCTACATCCTGCATTTCTTCGGCCACTTGTTCGGCAATTTCGGCGTGGCCATTATCTGCCTGACCGTCATCATCCGCATCTGCGTATTCCCGCTGGCGAACGCGTCGTTCCGTTCTTTCGCGAAACTGAAAAAGATTTCGCCGATGATGACGGATATCCGCGATCGTTACGGCGACGACCGCGAGATGCTGCAAAAGGAACTGGTCAAGCTCTATGAGCGCGAGAAAGTCAACCCTATGGCGGGCTGCCTGCCGATCCTGATCCAGATCCCGATTTTCTTCGCGCTCTATAAAATCCTGATGGTGACGATCGAGATGCGTCACGCGCCGTTCTTCGGCTGGATCAAGGATCTCTCGGTGCAGGACCCGACGACGGTATTCAACCTGTTCGGCCTGATCCCGTGGAATCCGCCTTCGTTCCTGATGATCGGCGCCTGGCCCTGCCTGATGCTGTTTTTCATGGTGTTGCAGAAACAGCTGAATCCGCCGCCGCAGGACAAGATGCAAAAAACCATGATGGACATGATGCCGTATTTCCTGACCTACATCATGTCCGGCTTCGCCGCCGGTCTGGTGGTGTACTGGACGTTCAGCAACGCGCTCTCCATCGTCCAGCAATATATCATCATGCGTTCCATGGGTGTGCAGCCGCACATCTTCCGCGACCGCAGCGAGAAGAAACTGGAAGAGGCGATCGAGAAAGGCCCGACCGTTCACCCGGAACTGGCCCTGGCGGAAAAGAAAGCCGAAGAAGCTCTGTTCGGCGACGAGACGGAAGGGGACGACAAGCCCAAAACCGTATCCGCGCCCAAGCCGCGCAAGAAGAAGAAAAAATGACCGATCCTCTTTCGCCCGCCGCGAACCCGGAGACGATGGAACAGGCGCGCAAGGCTTTCGCCGGGCCTTGCGAATTCATCGCCGCGATCAACGATCTCGGCGCCCTGCCGCCCGCAAGCCTGCCCGAGATCGCCTTCGCGGGCCGCTCCAACGTCGGTAAATCCTCGCTGATCAACGCGCTTACGGGCCGCAAGACGCTGGCGCGCACGTCGGTTACGCCGGGCCGCACCCAGCAGCTCAATTTCTTCGATCTCGGCGGCCATCTTTTCCTTGTCGATATGCCCGGTTACGGCTACGCCAAGGTTTCCAAGGCGCAAAAGAAACAATGGAATTTCCTCATCCGCGACTATCTGCGGGGCCGCCAGACCCTGCGTTGCGTGCTGCTGCTGATCGACAGCCGCCACGGCCTGAAAGACAGCGACGAGGAAATTATGCAGATGCTCGACGAATGCGCGGTCGCCTACCGTATCGTCCTGACCAAGGCCGACAAAAGCAAGGCCGCTGAAACACAGATTATTCAGAATGAGATCGAGGCAATTCTGAAAAAGCATCCCGCCGCCTTCCCGGAAC
Source organism: uncultured Alphaproteobacteria bacterium (assembly GCA_934538895.1). Taxonomy (GTDB): domain Bacteria; phylum Pseudomonadota; class Alphaproteobacteria; order Micavibrionales; family Micavibrionaceae; genus Micavibrio_C. Next base: position 753 of record CAKTCH010000164.1, on the reverse strand, counting down.
CGGTCCTCACCAGTTCTCATGAAGGCGTCGGCATCGCCGCATTGCGCGCGCTGATATACGGCACCGCGCACCCCGCCTGATGCACGCGTGGAATTAGCGGCTTTTATTTAAGCTTTATCCTTGTATAATGAATCTCAGACCGGGAAAACCGGTCCGGGGCGTAGAAACCTCGTACTTATCGGCGGCTGGCATCAGCCGTGACTGATGCTGTTCCCATTCAAGCAGCGTCAGAGATGTCGCTTCTCGGTCGTCGGACCGGGGGGCGGCAGCGCATGTCCAGTGCGAAAGCGTAAAGGCTGTCGCGCCGTTTCCGATAAGACGGTTTCTAACCCCCGGTCGCCAAGGAGAACCTTGGTGACCATTTTGTTTGAACGCACAAGGGGAAGAACGGAAAATGCGCGTGATTTTATTATGCGGCCTGACCGCGATCATCGTTACGATCGCAGGTTCATGGATAGCGCAGGCCCAGGCGCCGGCGGTGCCTGTAACAACCGAAAGTGCGGCCATCGTCATTGAGGGCGCCGCCGTCATCTTTAAGGTGAAAGGCCGCGAACAGGCGCGCATCGACGATAAAGGGCTGCACGTCAGGGGCGATGTCGTCTTCACCGGCATGACCATCGATAGCGGGACATACCCCGAACCGGCAGGTGCACCATGAGGAGAACTCTTCTGAAATCCTTGTTCATGGCGCTATTCTGGCTGCTCTCAGTCTTCCCCGCGCAGGCGCAGATCAGCCTGAATACGGGCGGCGCC
>CAKTCH010000163.1 GCA_934538895.1 uncultured Alphaproteobacteria bacterium | reverse complement strand
GATGTACGAGGCGCAGCGCGTCGGCATGTCGCTGCCGGAAGCGGCCCTGATGTGCGCGCGCCGGATGCCGCTGCCGGAAATGCAGATGTTCGCCACCGGCATGGCGATCCAGCAGCAGACGGGGGCCAGTCTTTCGGAGGTGCTGACCAACCTTGCCGGCGTTATTCGCGCGCGTTACAAGCTGAAGCGCAAGATTCAGGCGCTGTCGTCGGAAGCGAAGGCTTCGGCGATGATTATCGGCGCGCTGCCTTTTCTGGTCGGTATCGGCATGTATTTCTTAAATCCGGAATATGCGGCTTTGTTATTTACCACATCAACGGGCAAGGCGTGGATGATCGGCAGCGGGGTATGGATGTGCATCGGTATTTTCATCATGAAAGCCATGATTAACTTCAAGATTTAGGATTCAGGGATGTTCGGTGAAGACGGCAATAATGAAATGCTTGTCATCGTGGTCAGCGCGGTCACGGCGATGATTTCTTTTATCGCTTTCGCGCTGCCCTTGTTGAATCGCCACGAAAAGAAAGAGCATTTCCAGTCGATCATCGAACGCCGCCGCAAGGATCTGTTCGTACAGACGCAGGCCGAAGTGTCGCGCAAGGGCGAGCGCACCTTATCCGCCAGCGAGTCCGTGGCGGCTTCGTTCAAGGTGCAGAAGCTCATGGGGCAGATGGGCGAGAAAGTGCGCGACCAGATGCTGATGGCGGGTATCCGTTCGCCCACCGCGCCGATTAAATACATGATCGCGCGGATGCTGCTGCCGTTCCTGGGCATGGGGATCGCCATGATGTTCCTTTCGAAAATGGAAGACCCCGGTTCGCTTACCAGTATCGCCATGATGCTGGCGGGGGTTCTGGCGGGATATTTCCTGCCGCGCCTGCTGCTTAAGAACATGATCGTCAAGCGCGCGCAGGAGATCAATCTGGCCTTTTCCGATGCGCTGGATTTAATGCTGATCTGCGTGCAGGGCGGTATCGGCCTTGAGCAGACGGTGCAGCGCATTTCGGAAGAGATCGCGGAGCATTCGCCTGTGCTGGCCGAGGAACTGGGTATCCTGAGCGCCGAGATGGCGATGCTGAACGACCGCCGCGCGGCGTTGCAGGATTTTGCACGCCGTGTGGGCAGCGGTGCCGCGCGCAATTTCGCCACCGCGCTTATTCAGGCCGAACAATACGGCACGTCGGTTTCGCAGGCGATGCGCGTGATCGCGTCCGACCTGCGCGATGAACGCATGGCCAAGGCCGAGCAGAAGGCCGCGTCTTTGCCGCCGAAGCTGACGGTGCCGATGATCGCGTTTTTCCTGCCGGTGCTGTTCGTGATTATTCTGGTGCCGACCATTATCAAGGCGATGGGTGCCGCGGGATAGCGGCTTTCAGTCCGTCATTGCAAGCGCCGCGAAGCAATTACTGATTGACGTTGTAGGAGCGGGCCGGGGCCATGGCGGGTTTTTCAGTTTTGCTCTCCGCTGCGGGGGCGGTTTTCTTTGCCGCTTTCCTGTCGCCGCTGTTTAAATCTTCCACCGTTATATCGCCGGATTTCTTTTTATCCGGGGCGGCCTTGGCGGCGGGGGCCGGTTTCAGCGGTATGGGTTTGGCGGTCACGCTGGCATCGGTTTTCTTTTGGGAAGCTCCCTGATCGCTTTTGGTCTGGGCGTAGGGGGCCGTGTTCGTGCCCGGCTGTACCTGCAATGCCTGCACGATGCGCAGGTTGCGTTCGATTTCAGTTTTGTTCGGCGCGAGCGCGGCGGCACGGCGCAATGTGCTGATAGCTTCGTCGAGGAAGCCCTGCGCGGCCAGGTTCAGGCCCAGATTGTTGAGAACCGGGGAGGGATCACCCGACCAGTTATCCAGCGCCTTGCGGAGGGCTACTTCGGCCTGCTTGTTGAAGCCCTGCGCATCCAGCGCGATGCCCAGCACATGATAGGCTTCGGCGGAATTCTGGTCCTGGAGCACGGCGGCGCGTGCATGTTTTTCCGCCAGTTCGTAGTTCCCCATGGAAGCCTGAACGGCGGCGTATTCCGTGATTACATCGACGGTTTTGGTTTTCGGATTCTCAATCAGCGGGTTGAGCACCATGGCGGCGCGGGTCATGCGGCCATTTTCACGCAATGCGCGCGCATAGCGCACGGCGAGTTTGGGGTTGGTGCTGTCCTGCTTATACAAGCGTTCGATCGACGATAACGATTCCGGACTGCTGGCGGCGCCGCGATGCAGGGCGGCGTCTACCGGGTCGGCCGATGAGGTCCCGGTCGTTCCCGTGGTCTGGCAGGCGGCCAGCATCAGGGCCGAACCCATCATCAGCGTGTTGAGCAACAGGCGTGCGGATGTTTTTTGTTTCTTGTGCATCGTCATGTCTTTCGTTTCTATTGTTTATTCTGCGTTATTGTTGTCATCTTCCGTGTCGTTTTCCCCGGCCTCGTCGGATGTCACCAGAGGCGGTTCGTCGTCGCCGTTGCCGACGCCGTCGATATTCGGTGCGCCACCGCCTGCGGATTCATCGCTGGCGCTGGCCGGAATGCTGTTGCCCGGCTGGCCGTTATTGTTGGCCTGTCCCGCCAGCAAGCGCACGTCGTGGCAGATATCGGGGCAGTAATACACCGTGGTCGGCTGGCATCCGCTACCGCCGCCGATGCAGGTGCGGCGGATGCGGACATAATTTTCTTTCGGGCCGCTGACGATTACATGGCGCTGCATCACCACTTTGCCCTGAGCGTTCAGGACGGTGAATTGCGTGGCGCCGGGCTGGCGCGGGGCGAGCAGCAGCGCGCGTGGATTGTTGAGCAGGATATTCACATGCGCCGGGTTGCCGATGATAATGCTGCTGGCGTCGTCATCGAGATGGATCATTTCGGTGCGATCGGGCGTGAGGCGGACCGGGGGGTGGGTTTCCTCGCCGGGCGCCACGGTGTATTCGCGGGCGCTGGCGGCATCGGCGCCCGCCGTATCGGCTTTGACCTGCGCTTGCGTTTTCGTGTTGGTGCCGAGCGCCGGCATGATGTCGCCCGTTCCCTCGCGGATTTCGACGACCTTGGCGGCGGGGAGCGCAGGGGTGGCGGATTGCGCCTGCGCGGCGGCGGGACTCAGGCAGAACATGGCTGCGGCAACGGCCATGCCCCGAAGGGCGCGGGATGTAGTTTTCGATATCATGGACAGACCTGTCGGCGGAGGGATACGTAACACATAATTATACCCCGCCTTATGGAGAAGGTACACCGACTTTTTGGCGGAAATGTGGGGGTGTTAAGAGGAGGGATGGTGCGCGATACTGGGATTGAACCAGTAAACTCTCCGCTTTAAAAAGCTCCGAGTTTTCCGACACTTACGACGATCTCACTTGCTGTAACAAGCACGATTTATGCTTCCACTGTAACACTTTTTGTAGCAGCAGAGTTACCGCAAATTTTGCAAGCCAGTTGTATTGCCTTAATAATTTCAGGCCAGCTAGCTGCTTTTTCAAACCTGATACCTTTACCATTAAGGTCTATATGTCCGTATACACACTTGACATTGCAATCCGTCCTCATTGCCATAACTTTGATCTTCCTTTTTTAAAATACCTAAAGCCAACAATCTTGTTTTACAGTTAGCGCTTACATTTTTAGCGCTTTATCTAAAATACGCCTGTATTCGACATTCAATGCTTCACAAATAGCGACAAATTCTATGACATCAATGCGCCGTTCACCGCTCTCATATTTAGAAACATAAGACTGCGGTTTTTTAAGAGATTTAGCTAGGCTCTGTTGGGTAATACCCGCTCCCTTCCGCGCATCAAGAAGCACATCTAACAGTTTCCTATATCTAGGATTGTGAAGGGATTTCACTGTTCTCTCGATTCCTCTTGCCAAAGAACAGCAGAACAAGTAAACCCGTTTTAGGTTTATCCCAAAATAGGATATTTTATAAGGAGCCAAACTATGAAAAAACTTGTTGTGCTAACGCTTCTATCTATGTCGTCACTTCCGCTTGGAGCTAGAGCCGATGACTCTGTAAAGATGCTGGAGAAGGCGCGGTCTTATTGTTCTGAAGAAACCAAGAGCTTGACCAAGGAGAGTCGAGCCAAGGCATTTCAAGACTGCATGAATGGTCAGAATCTCAAGGGTCAACATGGTCACGGCATGACCTTTTATGAGGACGGAACAGAGATCCACTGGCTAAATCCTAAAGAGGAAACATCGCAATCTGTTAGCCAGGAAGAGAAACGATGAATCGTATTATCTTATTATCATTCTGCCTAATTTTGGTTTCTGGCTGTGGGGCTG
>CAKTCH010000162.1 GCA_934538895.1 uncultured Alphaproteobacteria bacterium | reverse complement strand
GGTAAAGAGCGGCGGCCATGGCCAGGCCCGCGCCGATGGTAGAGGCCATTAAGGGGGCGGTGAGGGCCGTCGTGCCCAGCAGCGCCGCCGTACTGGCGAGAACGATCTGCGGCCTGTACGCGGCGGCCCGATGGAAAAGTCCCCTCAGGCCTTGCGGCGGCGGCGCGTGGTCGTGCGTGCAATGGTCGCCGTGCTTATGCGTATGCACGTCGTGAAGGCGCTTGTATACGCCTTTGGGCTGGCCGTTGCGCCGACCGTGATTTTTCGGGAAAGACCCCATAATCCCTGTCCTTTATTGATTAGGGGCAGGTTATTTTATCAGGGCAAAAATTGCAAATTTAAGGGTATTCCCGGCCCGAACAAAATCTTGCCGCCCGGCGGGGACGGTTTTTATACATTGAAAGCGGGTTGCCATGAGGGGGTGGAGCGCTTTTCCCGGTCGTCCTGATTTTTTCCTTGCATGGGCGGCGGGCGGTCGTGATGGGCGTATTCGCTGTAATCAGGCAGTTCCTGAAGGTCCTGTATGATGCGCAGCAATGTTTCGGTGTTGCCTGCCGCGATATCCATGGCGGCGCAAAGACGCGGCTTTTCGTACTTTTCGACATGGTATAAATAGTCGCCCACGTATACGAGTTGAAGACGCGAATATTTTTCCATCTCTCTGGCAATCGCCCGTTCCACTTCAGGAAGGCCATAGCTTTCAAAGCCTTTTATCACCAGTCGTCCGCACGCCTTGGAGAGCAGCAGGTCTTTCGTTTTCTCCTTAGCCAGCGAGGCAGGGATGTCCTGCATAAACATGCCCTCATTGATGCTTTCCTGCAGGGCGTTGTCGAGCTGTTCAAGATATAAAAGGTGGCCTGCGCCTACACAGCCGCGGAACATTGTGTTGTTGTCAAAAAAGCAGTCCTCAAGATCGGTAATCGTGGCGATTTTGTCACGATCAATCAGGCTGAATTGCGTTTTTACTTCTTCCAGATCCTCTATCCGGGAGCGGACTGGTCTGGATGCTTTTTGAAAAAATGTCTTTATCATTCCCAATCCAATATCACTTTGCCGCACTGGCCTGACTTCATGGCTTCGAAGCCCTCTATATAATCGTCGATTTTCAAGCGGTGCGTGATGACGGGGCGGATGTCGAGGCCGCTTTGGATCATGGCGGTCATCTTGTACCATGTTTCGTACATTTCACGGCCATAGATGCCCTTGATGATGAGGCCTTTGAAGATGACCTGGTTCCAGTCGATATCCATCCTGCCGCCGGGCGGGATGCCGAGCAGGGCGATCTTGCCGCCGTTCATCATGTTGCCGATCATCTGCTGGAACGCGCTTTCGACGCCCGACATTTCAAGGCCGACGTCGAAGCCTTCCTTCATGCCGAGGTCTTTCATGACGTCGCTCAGGTTTTCTTTCGAAACATCGACGGTGCGGGTCGCGCCCATTTTTTCGGCGAGGGCGAGGCGGTAGGGGTTTACGTCGGTGATGACCACATGACGCGCGCCGACATGCTTGCAGATGGCCACGGCCATGATGCCGATGGGGCCGGCGCCGGTGATGAGCACGTCTTCACCGACGAGATCGAACGACAGGGCGGTGTGCACGGCGTTGCCGTAGGGGTCGAAGATGGCGGCGATTTCATCGTCGATATCGTCGGGGATGGGGAAGACGTTATCGACGGGGAGGGAGAGATATTCGGCGAAGCTGCCGGGGCGGTTGACGCCGACGCCCTTGGTGTTGGGGCAGAGGTGGCGCTTGCCCGCGCGGCAGTTGCGGCAATGGCCGCAGACGATGTGGCCTTCGCCGGAAACGCGCTGGCCGATTTTCAGGTGCTTCACTTCGCTACCGAGCGCGGCGACGGTGCCGACATATTCGTGGCCGACGACCATGGGCACGGGAATGGTTTTGGATGCCCACGCGTCCCACTTATAAATGTGCAGGTCGGTGCCGCAGATGGCGGACTTTTTGATTTTAATGAGGACGTCGTTGGGGCCGATATCCGGTTGCGGATTGTCTTGCATCCAGATTCCGGGTTCCGATTTTATTTTGGCAAGTGATTTCATGTTTTTCTCCGCATGTCATTACCGCGCAGGCAGGATGACAGATAGGGGAAGAGGTTAGGTCAAATGAAGGCGCTAGTAAATCCTTTCCGGCTATCAGTTCGCTATTGCGGAATCGTTTTTCTAAAAGTTCAAACCCTTGTTTTCGCTGGTAATTTCTTACAGTTCGTTGGCAGGCAGGAAAGGCGGTCCTGTGCCATGAATGTCTGAACGAGTTCGACGAAGGCGTTTTGCAGGCGCAGGGCTTTGCGGATGCGCTGGCTTTCGGTGCTGCGCTGGCCGTGCTTGCGGGCGTTTCGGCTGGCGCGTTTTTTCCCGGCGCGGGTGCGGGGACCGGTGGATTTCTCCCAGGGTTTGGTTTGGCGGATGCGTTCGGCGGCGGCGGCGCGTTGTTCGTCGGTCCAGATGCGGGGCATGGTTTTGGCTCTCCTTTTTCTATGAATAATATAGGAATAAAGTCCTGTTTTTGTCAAGGATTCTCACCACGAAGTCACGAAGGGCACAAAGGATCACGAAGTTTATTTCAATTATCATCCCTCGTCCCTGTGCGCGCTCGGGATGACAAGCGGGTAGTGGGCTGATGGATTACGGGGATATGCGGACTATTTCAGTAGGATAGACTTTCTTTTATTGGGGCATAATCAATGACCATGATGAAGAATATCGCCGTAGCCGCGCGGGACCGTAAACGATTGCAGGAGATTGCCGGGGTGCTGGTGCGTTTCGGCCTCGACGATCTCTTGCGGCTGAGTGGGTTTCCTTCTTCCGGGGCGGCTGATTATCCGGCGCGGGTTTGCGCGGCGCTGGAGGAACTGGGGCCGACTTTCGTCAAGCTGGGGCAGATTCTTTCGACACGTTCCGACCTTTTGCCGCCGGCGTGGATCGCCGCTCTGGGGAAATTGCATAGCCGCGCCACGCCTGTGCCTTATGAGGATATACGGGCGCAGATAGTCGAGGACCTGGGCGCAGCGCCTGAGGATTTGTTCGCTTCTTTCGATCCGGCGCCGCTGGCTTCGGGTTCTATCGCGCAGATATACCGGGTGCGGCTGAAGGGCGGCGACGATATCGTGCTGAAGGTGCAGCGCCCCGGCATTGCGCCGGTGATCGCGGCGGATATTCGTATTCTGACGCAGGCGGCGCAATTTGCCGAGAGTCAGGTTCCGGCGCTGCGGCGCTACCGCTTGCCCGAGATCGCGCGTATCCTGGGCGCGGCGATGCATGAAGAGCTGGACTTCACCCGTGAGGCGCATAACGCCGAGGAAATAGCGGCGCAATTCACCGGGCAGAACGATATCGTTATCCCGCGTGTTTACTGGGATTATTGTCATCGCCGTATCATGGCGCAGGCGTTTATTGAGGGGTATGCGCCGGAGAATCCGGACGCGTTGCGCGCGGCGGGGCTTGATCCGGAACAGCTGGCGCGGCGCGGTACCGATGCCGTGTTGCAGATGATCTTCGTCGATGGCGTGTTCCACGGCGACCCGCATCCGGGGAATATATTGTGCCTGTCCGGTAATCGTATCGCGTTTCTGGATTTCGGGATGGTCGGGCGCATCAGTCCGCGCCGCCGGGATGAACTGATGGGGCTGATCGACGCGATCGCGCATGAGAAGGGCGAACGCGTGCGCGATATATTGATGAAGTGGTCGGGGGCTACGCATATCGATATCGAGAGGCTGGATGCCGATGCAGCGCAATTCGTCGCGCGGCACCGTATGCCGCCGCTGGATTTTTCGCGGGCGATTGCCGACTTCATGACCCTGGCGCGGACGCATGATTTGATTTTACCGGCGGATATGGCGTTGCTGTTCAAGGCGCTGGTGACGGCGGAGGGGGTGGCGCGGCGGCTTGATCCCCGTATCGATATTATCGCGCAGGCGGCACCCGTTGCGCGGCAGGCATTGTTCCCGGAACCGACGCTGGAGATGTTGCGCACGCTTGCCGCCGGGGTGCTGGCCGAGGGGCGTTATCTGGCAGTGGAAATGCCTGAGGCTTTGCGCGGCCTATTGCGGGTGATGCAGCGCGGGCGCGTGGGCGTGGATATGGAGGTCGGCGGGATGGAGCGCTGGATGCACACGGTCGAACACGCGGCGACGCGGCTGGCGGTGGGGATCGTGGTGGCAGCCTTTGCCTTGGGGCTGGCGCCGCATCTGATGGACGTGGGGCCAACCGTGCTGGGCGTGCCGCTGTTCGCCTTGCTGGGCGTGGT
>CAKTCH010000161.1 GCA_934538895.1 uncultured Alphaproteobacteria bacterium | reverse complement strand
GTGTGATATCCGGCCATGCCGGGGCGGGGATATGGTCGGGGATGCCGCCAAAGACGTTGCCGATGGTGGGGACTTCCATCCTGAACAGCCAGACGGCGGCTGACGCGCCGATAACGGCGATCAGGAACGCGGGCATTTTCGGCGCGAATTTCTTCAGCAGGATCAAAGCCGCCAGCGCACCGCCGGAAATCATCACGCTTTCAGGGGTGAAACTGTCGCGCGCCAGCCAGAAGGCGTGCCATTTCTCAAAAAATTCGCCCGGCACTTTTTCCATTTGCAGGCCGAACAAGTCTTTGATCTGGCTGGAGAAGATGATGACGGCGATCCCGGCGGTGAAGCCGGTGACGACGGGTTGCGGGATATATTTGATCCATGTGCCCAGACGGGCGAAACCGGCGGCTACCAGGATGATCCCGGCCATCAGCGTGGCGACGATCAGGCCGTCATAGCCGTGCTGGGCGATGACGTTGAATATGACGACGACGAAGGCCCCGGTCGGTCCGCCGATCTGGAAACGGCTGCCGCCGAGGGCGGAGATCAGGAAGCCCGCGATGACAAGCGTAATCAGGCCTTCGGCGGGACCCGCGCCGCTGGCGATGCCGAGCGCCATGGCCAGCGGCAGGGCGACGATGGCGACGGTCAGGCCGGAAATACCGTCGGCGCGCAGATTCTTAAGGCTGTATCCCTGTTTTAGAACTGTAAAAAGCTTGGGAATGAAGAGATGCCACCAGGGAGAAGGGGAGCGGGCCGTCATTTACGGACACTCGCGGGCCTCTTCCGTTTCGGCGCAGGCTTTTTTCGTTTCAGGAAAAATATCGTGCCGAGCAGGGCCAGACCGCCTAACGCGCCCGGCAGGGCGGGGTGCATTCCGGGGGAAGCCGGGCCGGAGGATGTACGCCCCAGCTGCTTTTCACAATGGCCGATAATCCGGTAAAGGCGGTTGATTTCCACCATTTCCGCTTCCGAAAGTCTTTTCTTGGGCGTCGTGTAATCGATATAGAAATATTTGGTCATGGGGTTGAATTCGAGTTCCCTGCCGATGAACATTTCCGTGGGGTTGAGGTCGGATGTGACGTAGCTGAACTGGGCGTAAGACAACTTTCTGGTTTTGCGTATATCGACTTTATTGAAATCGGGTTTCGTGGCGCCCTGATGAAACCATCCGGGCGAAAACTCGTTTGCCACCGATGTGCGGGGCAGGCGGGTTACAGGCTGGTTGACGATGGCAGCCACCTTTTCGATGGCGGCGGTCATTTCCTGCCGGAGGGCGGCTTGCTGCGCGTCATTCTGGGCGCGCGCGGGCATACCCGCCATGAAGGCGGGCAGCAGGCATAAAACAAATACGGCAAGGCGGATCATGCGAAAAATCCTAGCACCGCGCCCTGTTTTTGTACAGGCAATGGTTTCAATACGTTAGCTACGCATTTTTCAGTGTGGTGGAGGCATTACTAAACTGTAAGGATTTTCCAAAAATATTCTATTGACATAGATTTTTTCCAAAGTGTAGCTTAATATTCTTAAGGATATTCAGGATGGCAGGAGAAAATTAATGACGATTGGTGGAAAGTTTATGGCAGCGCTATTGCCTGTTGTGGTTGCTACAGCGGGGTGTGGTGATAGTGCTCAGGAAGTGGAATCTATCCGTAAGGCTAATCCCGATATTTCAATTGGAATAAAAAAAATTACTGACGGTAGGTTCTCTAGTCTAGGAAACGGTTTATATCAGTATACAATTCCGGCGAAGGATGCCGGGACTGCTAACGATTTAAATTGCCTCGTCGGTCTTCAGAGTGCTGGTAGTCCTTCAGGAAGCCCCGTTATGTCTATGTCATGTGATTATATAGGGGCGCATGGCTTAAAGCCGTAAGGCCTATGGTTTTTATCCGGTAAAAAAGCCCTGTACGGGCTTTTTTTCTCGCGTTTTTCAAGGCTTTCCGGTACATAGTTCACGCGTTTAAACCCTTTTCAAGATTGCGTGCCCTATATGACCGTAAAAAATATGCGTAACATCGCCATTATCGCTCACGTCGACCATGGCAAAACCACCCTTGTCGATACCATTCTCAAACAATCCGGCACCTATCGCGAAAACCAGCAGGTGACAGAGCGTGTGATGGACTCCAACGATCTGGAGCGCGAGCGCGGCATTACCATTCTGGCGAAATGTACGGCGGTGCAGTGGAAAGATGTACGTGTCAACGTCATCGACACGCCGGGCCACGCCGATTTCGGCGGCGAGGTCGAACGCATCATGAACATGGCCGACGGCGTTCTGCTGCTGGTCGACTCGGCTGAATCGGTGCTGCCGCAAACGAAGTTCGTGCTGGGCAAGGCGTTGAAGCAGGGGCTTCGCCCGATTGTCGTCATTAATAAGATCGACCGCGCCGATGCGCGCCCCGACGAAGTTCTCGACGAGATTTTTGATTTGTTCGTATCGCTGGACGCCAGCGACCAGCAGCTTGATTTCCCGGTTGTGTACGCTTCGGGCCGCGACGGCTGGGCTGCGCTGTCGCTGGAAGCGCCGCGCGAGAGCTTCGAGCCTTTGATGGATCTGGTGATTTCCCATGTGCCGCCGCCGGGGCTGGATGCCGACGCGCCGTTTACCATGCTGGCGACGCTGCTGGATCGCGATCCGTATCTGGGCCGCGTGCTGACGGGCCGGGTGATGTCGGGCCGCGCGAAAGTGAACATGGCTGTGAAATCGCTGCATCTTGACGGGAAGCCGGGCGAGAATTTCCGTTTGACCAAGCTGCTGTCCTATCGCGGGCTGCAACGGGTGCCGGTCGATAGCGTTGAAGCCGGTGACATCGTTTGCATCGCGGGCATGGTGGACACAAGCGTTTCCGATACGATTTGCGATCCGTCGGTGACCGAGCCGGTGAAATCGACCCCGGTCGATCCGCCGACCATGTCCATTACCATTACCGTGAACGACTCCCCTTATGCCGGTACGGAAGGCAAGAAGCTGACATCGACGATGATCCGTGAACGCCTGATGGCCGAGGCGGAAACCAACGTGGCGATCCGCCTGACCGAGAGCGAGAGCAAGGATGCTTTCGAAGTCGCGGGACGCGGCGAACTGCAACTGGGCGTCCTGATCGAGAACATGCGCCGCGAAGGGTTCGAGCTTTCGGTTTCCCGCCCGCGCGTTTTGTTCAAGAAGGACGAAGACGGCAGCCTGCTGGAGCCGTATGAAGAAGTATTCTGTGACGTTGACGAAGAATATACGGGTGTCGTCGTGGACAAGATGACCCAGCGTAAAGCCGAGATGACGGATATGCGTCCCTCCGGCGCGGGCAAGACCCGCATCACCTTCAAAGCGCCGTCACGCGGCCTGATCGGTTATCAGGGCCAGTTCCTGACCGACACGCGCGGTACGGGCGTCATGAACCGTCTCTTCCACTCCTATGGCCCGTATAAGGGCGAGATGGCGGGCCGCCGTAACGGCGCGCTGATCTCCACCGATAAGGGCGATGCGGTCGCTTATGCGATTTTCAACCTGCAGGATCGCGGCACGATGTTCATCGGTCACGGCGACCGCGTTTATCAGGGTATGATCGTCGGCGAAAACAGCCGCGACAACGATCTCGACATCAATGTGCTGAAAGGCAAGAAACTGACCAACGTGCGCGCCAGCGGCACGGACGAGGCTGTGGTTCTGGTGCCGCCGCGCAAGATGAGCCTTGAGGATATGATCGCCTATATCAACGATGACGAACTGGTGGAGGTGACGCCGAAATCCCTGCGTCTGCGCAAACGCTTCCTCAATCCGACGGATCGCGAGATCGCCCGGAAGAAAGCTAACAAGGATCGTGAGGCCGGGGCGGCCTGAGAACTTTAAGGATAATCCATTGAAATATATGGGTTATTTTCTATTTTTTTATTTGACATAGCGCATAAATCAATTGCATAATGTTGTTAGCTTAACTTCAAGGGATGTATTTATTATGAAACAGGTTATTGCGGCGTTTTCTTTGGCTGTTCTCTCCTTATTTTCTACAGCGGCGGACGCCGATATATTTCGTAACATCATGACGATGCCCCAGAAACTTTTCGGAGAAGCTGGTAAAATGCGCGTTCGGCAAATGCAGGAAGATATTCAAATACAAAATCACGATAGGGCTCTTGCGCGTGTCATGGTTTCGCGTCCCGTAGACTTATGGAACGATCATGTGCGTTCTGCTTATTGTAGTTTATAGCTGACCATACAAATATTGATAGACACCAAATGTTGTTGTGTAGATAATGTAGGGATGAGATGCTCATCCGA
>CAKTCH010000160.1 GCA_934538895.1 uncultured Alphaproteobacteria bacterium | reverse complement strand
CCGTAATGCCGCGCTTCTTGAAATAGGACTGCATCATCTTGCGCCCCTGACGGTTGTTCTGTGGCAGGCGGCTGGCATCGACGGTCAATGCCCCGGCATCCTCCAGAAGCGGTTTCAGCGCGGTGATATGGGCATCGATATCCTCGTTGCCGTTTTGCAGCGATTTATAGATATTCTCGATAGCCTGTTCTCTGGTCAGCGTCATGGTCATCGCTCCTTCATTCAAAAATCATCGTCTTTTTAACACCGGAAGACAGGCTAACGATAGATAAATCCACGGGCGGCGTAAGGAAATCCAAAGACATTTTTCTCCGGGTTCCAGAAACGCACGCTGCTCCAGTCATTATGCGGCGATGCGTCCTCCACCCGCATGGAATCGTAGATCACGCGGCGGCTGTATTTATCGTTCCCCCAGTTGCTGTGGGTGATATTGATCTGGCGGCCGTTCAGGACTTCCTTCACGACGGCCACATGGCCGCTCGTCATTCTGGACGTGCGCGCCAGGACCAGCACGGCGCCGGGGCGCGGCGTATGCCCGCGCTGATAGCGCGGAGCCGCCAGATCCCACCAGCGATGGGCGTCGCCACGGATCTGGATTCCCGATACCTCACGCGCGTAAGGCACGCATTGCACGGGGGCCGATACCTTGCGGGCGGATATGTAGGGCGATTGCAAAGGCGTATGGGGGGTAAAGACCTTGCCCGGCGTTCCGGCGCAGCCGCTCAGGAGCGTGACACCGAGAAGGCATAACAGGCCACGGCGCACCGTTGCGCGTACCCGACGGCGCATCCCGTGCGTATCGTATTTTTGATGAACCATTTTAATATCCCGTTCTTCAGCATATTTTTATAAGCAAAATCAAATCAATATGCAAATTCCCCCGTTTTTCACCCCTCTTCCGGCGCAAAGCTATTAACATAGGGATATCGAGCGTGTATAAAAAACACACCTTCAATTACACAAGCACGATGTTATGAGTTTTTCCGTTATCGATTCTTTGAAGAAGGCTTTTCTGGTCAAGCCGCATCCTGCCGGAATGCCCTTTATTATCGGCGGGCTGCTGGCCACGCTTTTATTCCTGATGCTCTCCGAAGAGCTGGCGCTGGCGGGGGTCGTGTTTACCCTCTTCTGCCTGTTCTTCTTCCGCGATCCGCAACGCGTCATTCCGCAAACGCCGTCGCTGATCGTCGCCCCGGCTGACGGCATCGTCAGCGGCATTACGCAGGGCGTCAATCTGCCGGCGGAAATTGCCGAGGGCGATCAGGGCGCTTATACGCGCATCAGCATTTTCCTCTCTGTACTGGACGTGCATGTCAACCGCTTCCCGGTCAGCGGCACCGTCATTCGCAAGGTATACAAGCCGGGGCGCTTTCTGAACGCGGAACTGGACAAGGCCAGCGAAGAGAACGAGCGTTGCAGCCTTGTGATCGAAACGGAAGATCATCTGCATTTCGGGCTGGTGCAGATCGCCGGGCTGGTCGCGCGCCGCATCGTCACACAAACCGGCGCAGGCGAACCCGCCCGCATCGGCCATCGTTACGGCATTATCCGCTTTGGCAGCCGCGTGGATGTTTACATGCCGCACGGCATTGCGCCCCTGGTGTGCGTCGGCCAGCGCGCCATCGGCGGTGAGACCGTTCTGGCCGATATCGAAAACAGGGAACCGTCGCGTACAGGCGCCGTTAATTAAATGAACGTTATAAAACTAAAGCCTGCCATGCAGGACGGTGCACGCCGGGAGACGCCGCACTTGGTCGTATTTCAACGCATGATTCCGAACCTGATTACCCTGACGGCCCTGTGCGCCGGGGTCACGTCGGTGCAGCACGCGATCAATATGGAATGGGACAAGGCGATCATGGCGCTGCTGGTGGCCATGGTGCTGGACGCGCTGGACGGCGCCACCGCCCGCATCCTGAAAGCCACCAGCGAGTTCGGGGCGCATCTCGACACGCTCTCCGATTTCATGGCCTTCGGCATTGCGCCCGCGACGCTGCTCTATCTCTGGATACTGGAAGAATCAGGCCGCGTGGGCTGGATCGCCATGCTGTTTTACGTTTGCGCCACGGCGATGCGTCTCGCCCGCTTCAATACGCAGCAAAAAAGCAGCAAGGCCCTGCCCGGATTTTTTACCGGCGTGCCTTCGCCGGCGGGGGCGGGCCTGCTGCTGATGCCCGTGATCCTGTGGATGCAGAATGAGGAATGGTTCGCGCAGTTCGGCCATGCTTCGCCCGCGATCGCCGTGTGGACGATACTGGTCGCCTGCCTGATGATCAGCCGCATTCCGACATTCTCGATCAAGAATATCCGCCTGCCTTCGAAAGCCGTGATGCCCGTCATGGCCTGCGCGGTGCTGCTGATCGCCGCCCTGGTTAACCTGCCGTGGCAGATGATGACCGTTCTGGGCGCCGCTTACATGGCCAGCATTCCCTTCGCATACCTGAAAGCCCGCAAGCTGATGAAAGATACGGCGGCGGACGTTGATGAAGAAGACTTGCCTTTATAAGACGTAAAATCCTCAAGCCTGGCGGCGGCGGTAAACCCACACGCGCGCGGGCGGAAGATTGTTCCAGACGAAAGCCGACCGGACCACCGACACGACAGCGCTTTCCGCAACGGGGCTGTGCACGCCATAAGAAAACTGTATGAACGGCGCGCCGGGCGACAAGCGGTCCAGCACATCGCGCACCAGCTTCTCCCGCGCCGCCACCGGGAAATTCAGCAGCGGTAACCCCGACAGGGCGCCCGCGAATTTCATATCCGGGAGGACTTGCTCCAGTTGCAGCGCGTCGCCGTGCAGGATATTGACGCCGGGAAACCTCTCTTGCAGCAGCCGGATAAATTCGGGATCGCGTTCCACCACCGTCAGGCGTTCCGGCGCCAGGCCTTTATCCAGAAGCGCGCGCGTAAAGGCCCCCGGCCCCGGCCCCAGTTCCAGCACCGGCCCGGCGTTCACGTCGACCGGTTTTACCATCGCCGCCGCCAGCATATGGCCCGACGGCGCTATAGCCCCGACATTGCGCGGGCTGGCGATCAGGCGGCGCAGGAAGCGCATATGATCCGGTAAGGATGCATGAGACATGTTTTTACGGCTGGCTTTCATGCGCACAGATATAGCCTTTCCAGGCGGCAATGCACGCTCCTAAAAAAACCGGTCCGCAGGATGTTTATATCTTGCGGACCGGTGAATGATTTTATCAACGTTTCTTCCAGCTGCCGTCGGCGGCCTGATAGAGGCTGCCCGCGCTCAGGCTATTGATGATCTGCTCAGCGGCGATGCGGCCCACGACATCGAGGCTCTGGCCGTTGGCGGCGGATATCCGGTTATATTCCTGACGGCGCTTGGCGTTCACTTCCGCGACCAGCGCGTCCACTTCGGCGGAGGGCTTCACCGCCGCGATATAGCCTTTTACGGTTTCGCCGACGCTGCCGTTGGCGCGCGCGCTTTGCAGGTCGATGGCGAACGCCGGGAAAGAGGCCATCAGCGTCAAAGCCATTACTGTCACAAGGGTACGGATCTTCATGAAAAATTCCTTCCGTTAGAAAATATCTTTGTTTTTGGAGATGGACTCGCGCACGTCCCTTTCGATCTCCACTTTTACGCGGTGCTCGATATTGACGTTCAGGTTGATCTCGATCGGTTTCTCGGGCGCCTGTAGCTGCACGGTCGGCGTGCAGCCCGCCATGAAGATCCCGATCAGCGGGACCAGCATCATATTTCGTTTTTGTCGCTTAACGCTCATTCTCCTGCTCCCATAAAGCTTCAGGTCTGGTGAGTAACATAACATTCTGGCGGATGAAGTCCAATACATCCCCGGTGAGATTCACATTCAGCTTTACCGCCCGGCCCTTGTAAACCGCCGGGTTGTTGCCCTCTACCATCATCAAAATGCCTAAATCGTTCTTTGGGCCGCTATCCATGGCGATCGAAAGGCTGGTATAGTTCAGGTCCGCCAGGATCTCGCGCACCAGCGCGATCTGCTGGTTGTCGCCGGGGATGGCGTCCGGGGGCATGACGATCCTGCCCGGCGAAGACGCCTTCAGGCTGCCTTTATGGAACAGGATATCGCCGCCGGCCCGCAACGTCACCGGCACGGAGCCGGATATCGTGCCCGTGGCCTGTACGCGCTTGCCCGTTACCGCCCCCAGCAACGCGTCCACCGATATGTTATCGGCCTGCACGTTCAGGCGCAGATCCCTGGTGGGACCGCTCATGGGGATTTTTACGGCGGCAAGCCTCAGGCGGCCTTCCTTCCATGGCATCACGGCGCTTTCTCTCGTCAGC
>CAKTCH010000159.1 GCA_934538895.1 uncultured Alphaproteobacteria bacterium | reverse complement strand
CACCAGCGCAAACTCGATCGCTGTCGCGCCCCGTCTGTCGCCAGACCACGCCGGGATAAGCTTTGCTATGAAACTCATGACCCCAAAACCGGCTGCCTGCGGACGCAGCCCTTTCCATTCTCTTAAGATTATAGGCTTTCACCTGTTAAAGAAGCTTTGAACAACCAGAAAATTTTAGACAATTACAAGACGTTAAACCCGCACAACGCCGGATCAGCCGGGGGAGCGCGAAGACTCGGGCGCCTGCCCGTCCAGCGGAAACCCTTCCGCATCCAGCGGCAACTCGCCGGTCACCTCTTTCCCCCAGCGCGCCACTAGTTCTTCCTGACGCTGGCGAATGGCCTCAAGGCGCGACGTAGAACTCTTCACCATGATCGTGGCCACGATGCCCGACAGCGCCCAGTCGATCATGTAACCGATAGCCGCCGCCGCATACATGACGATAATGGTGCGCGGATCGGTAATCAGTTCGACCGCGAAAGCCGCCGTGTGCGATTCCGTCCAGAGTTCCAGCAGGAACGGCACGCAGCCGCAAAGATTGAGCGCCCCCACCGTAATCGCACGCGCGCCACCCTTGCGGTCCACCAGCGCCGCCACCAGCGTCGGCAGCATCCCGAAAACCACCAGTATCGTCGTCGGCATGAACAGGATCGCCGCCAGCAGGCCGAAGATCATCATGATCTGCAACCCCCAGCCCTTGGGCCTGCCCTTTTTCCCGGCCTTGCCTTTCTTTGCCATCTTAAAGAACCCCGCCTTGCGACAGATGGATGAACACAAACACGATAATCACCAGCCCCGCCACCAGCGCGGCGATCGCCGCGGCATATTCGCGCGCGGCCTCACGCGCGTAGACTTCGGGCTGCGCCAGCTTGCGCTCCAGCTCCGCCGCCTCTTCGCGCAGGCGATTGTAATCGATCATGCCCTGGCGGTAATCCTTGAAATCCCGCTGCTTCATCTCCATGTTGTCGAGCAGGGCGATCATCTTGCCGATATCCCCGCCATCGGCGAGCTTCGCCATCCGCTCGCGTAACTTCACCCGCAACTCGCGGTCGTGCACCCGTTCGTAATAGCTGTCGAGAACGCCCGCGATCCATTTGCCGATGCCGGGAAAGGCCCCCAGCTTGCCGCGCTGCTGGATCGCCGCCAGCACCCTGACATTCCCCATGACGCGTTTGAACTTCTCGGGCGCATTCAACTCCGCCAGATAAGGGTCGATCACCTTGCGGTCACGCACCGACAGGAAAGCCGCGATATGGCGGTCGATAAACAATGAGGAACCATCGGAGCCTTCCGACAACCCCTCGAAAGCCCGCAGCAAATCCTCCGGCGAGCGCACATAATAAGCGCGCAGGCGGTCGCTGACGCACGGCGCGTCGGCGGCGAGGAAGTAAAGGCACCGTTCCATGCCGTAGATAATGCCCTGCTGGCGCATGAAGGCGCGGCAGCTGTCAAAGCGCGCCATCGTATCGCCCACATCGTAACGCATGTCGTTCTGCGCGTTCAGCCAGTACATGACGAACTGGTTGTTGATCATGTCGATATAGGGATTGAGGTCTTTCTTGAAATACACCGCTTCCAGCATCGCGTCGGGAAAACCCGCGGGCGTCACATGCACGCCGCGGTAGCGGATCGGCGCATCGGGGTCCAGCGCCATCGAAACCCGCGCCACCAGCTTTTCCGGATACCCCGCCCCGCGCCCCTGATCGTGCGTCAGCTCCACCGCCTGCTCGTAACGGTTCTTCACCGTATTGTCTTCGAGCGAGCGCTGCAACCACTGCTCCAGTTCGCCGCCGTCCACGAGCCGCACAGCCTCCGCCGGATTTTTGTCTAAATCCATCGCCAGCATCGCCGGGCGGCTGTAACGCGCGCCGTTGAACTGGATCTGCCGCCCTGCCTTCAGCTTCCTGGCGCTTTGCTTCGGCGACAGGCGCTGGCCGTCCAGCCACAGCAGCATATCGTTGAGCGTCCAGCGCTGCGCCCGGTCGTCGTACAAAAGTCCGCGCAGCAATTCAAGAATGGCGCCGGTGAACCGCTCCTTGCCGGTCAGGGCCACATAGCTGCCCTGCTCGATTTTCTCGCGGATGATATCCTCGTCGCTCATCCCCTCCATCGGGTCGCGCGTGCGCAGAACAATGGTCAGGCTGACGCCGAGCGCGTACATATCGTCTTCGAAAGTGCCCAGCCCCCGGCCCAGCGCATCGCACTGCGCGCGCTCGATCGGCTCGAAAAGCGCGGGCTGCATGTAGGAAGGCGGCGTCGCCACGCAATCGCCGAGGATAACGCGCTCAAGCGTCCGCGCGCCGCCATCGAACATATTCATCGGATTGATGCGGCCATGAACGGTATCGCGGTCGCGCAGATCGACCAGCACCCCGGCCATCGGCTTGATGAGCGTCAGCAGCGCCTTTTCATTCTTCCACGCCAGCCCCTGCCCGGCGATCGCGCGCATCAGCGGCTGGCCGAGATTATTCTCATAAATGAAGATATAGCGCTCGCCCTTCGCAGGCGGCCAGTATTCCACGCCCTTCTGCACGATACGCACGAAACCGGGATTGGAAATGCCCGCCGTCACTTCCGCCGTCTTGATCCGCGGGATCAGCCATGTCTCCCCCACCAGCGCGAAATAGCCCGGCATCCCGGTATGACCGACAGGCCGCGCCGCATACGCCAGCACCGGCCCCTGATCCAGATGTTTCAGACGCTGATTCGGCAGTATCTCATAATGGGAAAAACGCACCGCGCCATCGGCGCCCTCACCGCGCGCATCGGCAGGAGGTTCGGTCGGGGGCGTCTCCGCCGGTGCAGAATCCGGGCTCATGATCAGGAAGACTCGCGCGAGAGATGAAGATAAATACAAGGCAGGGATATTCCGGAAAACCGGAAATACCCCTTATTGTAACTGCTAATAAACGTAAAATCTAGGGAGCCGCGTCAGGCCAGGAACGGGTCCTGCACCAGAATGGTATCCTCGCGCTCCGGACTGGTCGAAAGCAGGGTCACCGGCGCTTCGATCAGTTCCTCGATCCGGCGCACATACTTGATCGCCGCCGCCGGCAGTTCGGCCCAGCTGCGCGCGCCGCGCGTGCTCTCCCGCCAGCCTTCCAATGTTTCATAAATCGGCTTTACCGCCGCCTGATCGATCTGCGAAGCCGGGTAATGCTGGATCACTGCGCCGTTCAGTTCATAACCGACGCATAACTTCAATTCCTCCATGCCGTCCAGCACGTCGAGCTTGGTCAGCGCGATGCCGTCGATGCCGCCGACCTTGCAGGCCTGCCGCACCAGCACCGCGTCGAACCAGCCGCAGCGGCGCTTGCGCCCCGTGACCGTGCCGAACTCATGGCCGCGCTGGCCCAGCCCCTCGCCGATATCGTCCTGCAACTCGGTCGGGAACGGCCCCGTGCCCACGCGCGTGGTATAAGCCTTGGTAATGCCCAGCACATAATTGACCGAACGCGGCCCCACGCCCGAACCCGACGCCGCACTGGCCGACACAGTGTTCGACGACGTCACATAAGGATAGGTGCCGTGATCGACGTCCAGCATGATGCCCTGCGCGCCTTCGAACAGCACGCGCTCGCCCTTCACGCGCGCCTCTTCCAGACGCTTCCACACCACGCCCGCATATTGCAGAATATCGTCGCGCAACGCCATCAGGTCTTCATAAATCTTCTGCGGATCGAGGGTTTCCGCCTCCAGCCCTTTCAGCAGCGCGTTGTGATGCAGCATCAAATTCCCGATTTTCTCGCGCAGCAGGTCAGGATGCCGCAGGTCGCAGACGCGAATGCCGCGCCGCGCCACCTTGTCCTCATAAGCAGGGCCGATGCCGCGCCCGGTCGTGCCGATCTTGCTGCCCGGCTTGGCGCCCTCGCGTGCCTCTTCCAACGCCTTGTCGGTCGCCTGATGGGCGGGCAGGATCAACGTCGCGTTTTCCGCCAGCAGCAAGTCGCCCGGAGTCACCGCCACGCCCTTGGCGCGCACGGCCTCGATCTCTTTCAGCAAATGCCACGGATCAACCACCACGCCGTTGCCGATGACAGACAGCTTGCCGCCGCGCACGATCCCCGAAGGCAGCAGGCTCAGCTTGTATTCGACCCCGTCGATCACCAGCGTATGACCGGCATTGTGCCCGCCCTGAAAACGCACGACGACATCGGCGCGCGCGGAAAGCCAGTCAACGATCTTGCCCTTACCCTCATCGCCCCACTGGGAGCCGACAACAGCCACGTTCGCCATATTCGAAATTCCTGCCTTCAAGATTGAATACGCGGCACCTTCCCCCATAA
>CAKTCH010000158.1 GCA_934538895.1 uncultured Alphaproteobacteria bacterium | reverse complement strand
TTATAAGGATTATCACGATGGCTTCAGCCGTTGAACAACTCGCCAAAAATGCCAACTGGGGCGCGCTCGCCAAAGCGACAGAACTGAAAAAACGCATTCTGTTCGTGCTGGGGGCGCTGGTCGTTTACCGTCTGGGCACCTATGTGCCGATCCCCGGTATCGATATCCTCGTCTGGAAAGATATTTTCGACCAGAAGGGCGGCGGCATTCTCGATATGTTCAATATGTTCTCGGGCGGCGCGCTTCAGCGTATGACCGTGTTTGCGCTGAACATCATGCCGTATATTTCGGCGTCCATTATCCTGCAACTCGGCACGGCGGTCTCGCCGCAGCTGGAAGCGATCAAGAAGGACGGCGAATCGGGCCGGATGCGCATCAACCAGTATACGCGTTACCTGACCGTTCTTCTGGCTGCCGTGCAGGCTTACGGCCTCGCCGTCGGCCTTGAGAGTTTGCAGGGGGCCAGCGGTTCCGCCGTGATCGATCCGGGCATGTTCTTCCGTATCTCCACCGTGATTACCATCGTCGGCGGCACCGTGTTCCTGATGTGGCTGGGCGAGCAGATCACCGCGCGCGGCGTCGGTAACGGCATCTCCCTGATTATCTTCGCCGGTATCGTGGCCGAATTGCCCCGCGCGCTGGCGAGCACGCTGGAACTGGGCCGTCAGGGGACGTTCAACCTGATCGAGATGGCGGCGATCGCGGCCATGGTCATGGCCATCATCGTGTTCATCGTGTTCATGGAACGCGCGCAGCGCCGTGTGCTGGTGCAATACCCCAAACGCCAGAGCGGCATGGGCATGTCGCAGACGTCGCAAAACCATATCCCGCTCAAGCTCAACACCGCCGGCGTTATTCCGCCGATCTTCGCCTCGTCGCTGCTGCTGCTGCCGATGACGCTGGTGGGTTTCAGCGGCATGGATGCATCGGGCAGCGATATGATGGCGCTGGTTTCGCGCTACCTGTCGCACGGTACGCCGACCTTTATGTTCCTCTATGGCCTGCTTATCGTTTTCTTCACGTTCTTCTATACGGCGGTGGTGTTCAATCCGCAGGAGAACGCTGATATGCTGCGCAAGCATGGCGGTTTCATCCCCGGTATCCGCCCCGGTACGCCGACGGCTGAATATTTCGACTACGTGCTGACGCGCACGACGACGATCGGCGCGCTGTATTTGACATTCATCTGTCTGTTCCCCGAGTTTCTGGTCGCCAAAATGGGCCTGCCGTTCTATCTTGGCGGTACGTCCCTGCTGATCGTGGTATCGGTGACGATGGACACGGTGGCGCAGATTCATTCTCATATGGTGGCGCACCAGTATGAAGGCCTGATCAAGAAAGCCAAGCTGAGAGGTTCGAAGCGCCGATGATCAATCTTATTCTTCTGGGCCCTCCCGGCGCCGGTAAAGGCACGCAAGCCAAACGTCTTGAGGAAAAATACGGCCTCAAACAACTCTCCACCGGCGACATGCTGCGGGCGGAAATCGCCAGCGGCACGGAACTGGGCCTGAAAGCGAAAGCGATCATGGATTCCGGCGCGCTGGTGTCCGACGAGATCGTGATCGCGATGATCGCCCGCCGCATGGATCAGACCGATTGCAAGAGCGGCGTCATCTTCGACGGCTTCCCGCGCACGGTGGCGCAGGCGGAAGCGCTGGATAGAATGCTGGCGGAAAAAAGCTGCACACTTGCCGCCGTGGTCGAGTTGAAAGTCGATGAAGAAGCGCTGGTCAAGCGCCTGAACAACCGCATCGCCGAAACCACGGCGCGCGGCGAGCCGGTGCGCGGCGACGACAATGAAGAAACGCTGCGCAAGCGCTTGCAGGTCTTCCGCGAGCAAACCGCGCCCATCATTCCGTATTACAAGAACAAGGGAATGCTGCAATCGGTGGACGGCATGGCCGGGATCGATGCGGTGGAAGCGTCACTGGCGAAGATCCTGCAAAACGCCAGGGCGGCTTGAACGTCTGTCTGCTCTCCCTAAGAATATAAGAATGAGGGATATCATCTTTCCGGCGGGAAGGGCGGTATCCCTTGTTCGTATAGGGGCGCGGTAGGTGCAGGCATAGGGAATGATCGATGATCGGTGTTCATTCATGTTCATCTGTGGTTTTTCTGTCATCCGCCTCCCTCACCCGGTTTCGGCGAAGGGCTGACGCCCCAGGCCTGCGCATTCCTCTCCCGTGCGGGGAGAGAAAAGAGTAAAAGGAGACAGGATTGGAAGGGGAAGCGCCAGTTCGTTCGTCGCTTTTAAAACGTCTGATTTTTTCAGCAGGCCCGCGCGTTGCAGGCGCAACAGCAAACGCACCTGTTTCAGGAATTCTTTTTGCACGCGCAGATAATGTTTGACGGCCCGCCGCTGGCTGATGGCGGCGGCGGAGCGGTTGCCGTGTTTCAGCGCGTTCATGCGCGATATTTCTTTGCCGCGCGCCGTGCGCGGACCGGTGGATTTAAGCCATGGTTTGTAAACGTGAATGGAAGGCCGTGGCTTCTGCGTGGTATTGGCCGCGGGCGCCGCGCGGGTACAGGCAGCGGCAGGGGCGGCGGTCATGGCGTATCGCCGTCCTGGCCGTCCCGCTGCCGTTGCCATTGGCGCAGGGTGCGGGCGGTGCTTTGGTATTGCGCCTGGGCGCGCAAGGCGACGAGGATACGGTTTTCGCTGAAACTGCCGATGACGGCGCGTTCGTGGTACTTCTCAAAGATTTCGTTGAGCTGCCGCGCCTGACGCTGCAACAGGGTTTCCAGATCGGCGGGCGGCGGCGCGGGGCTGTCTTCGTTGTCCGGGGGTGGGTCCTGATCAAAATTCATAAATACAATATAGGACAGAAATCCTATAAAAGCAAATAAATTCATGAAGGGGTATGGGGCGCCCTCTGCTGTTCGAGACGGAGGCGGGAATACGGCGTGCACAACGATCACAACGCCCTTGCCTACAAGCTTGTCATCCCGAGCGTAGCCGAGGGATCTTATCAAGTTTAAACCGGGGCAGATCCCTCGGCTACGCTCGGGATGACGGTGTAGCTGGATTTCGTCGTGATCGTCGTGCGTGCCGTGTTTAAATTCCCTGTCTAGCGGGAATGGATGAGTCCTCAGTCTGGCCGTCTAATGGCCCGGGCGCCATGAAGCCGCATCCGGATGTCCAGCCATCGTGCCGGCCAGTCCTGCCGTGTCATATTTTTCCATAACAAACAAAGAAAAACCGTACTTATCCACAGCTATTTTGATTGACTCTCATTAAGAAATTCATATAATCCGCGCATCTCCCTATAAGGAGCTGACATTTTTAATCGTCCGCCCGCCGGACGGTGAAAATGTTTTGGTATACGATCCGGCGTCACGTCACGGCATAAGCAGGGACGGATTTTACGGATCGGTTGGAAATCAAACGAAAATGAAGGAGTAAAAACGTGGCCCGTATTGCTGGTGTTAACGTTCCTGACAACAAGCGCGTCATCATCGCGTTGACTTATATCCATGGCATTGGCCGCACATCCGCGAAACAGATCGCCGATGACTGCGGTATCACACACGACCGTCGCATGAACACGGTCACGGAAGATGAGCTGAACGCCATCCGCCGTGAAATCGAGTCCGGCAAATACACGATCGAGGGTGACCTGCGCCGTGAGATTTCTCTTAACATCAAGCGCCTGATGGACATGAAGTCCTATCGTGGTCTGCGTCATCGCCTGAACCTGCCTCTGCGCGGTCAGCGCACGCGCACCAACGCGCGCACCCGCAAGGGGCCTGCGAAACCGGTCGCGGGCAAGAAGATCGTTAAGAAGTAATCTCAGGAAGATAAGGAATTTTAAATCATGGCTAAAGACGATGCAAAAGGCGCGAAAGGCAAGAAGAAAGTCCGCAAGAACATTTCTTCCGGCGTCGCTCACGTAAACGCAAGCTTCAACAACACCATCATTACTATCTCCGACGCGCAGGGCAACGCCGTATCCTGGGCGTCAGCCGGCATGATGGGCTTCAAGGGCTCGCGTAAATCCACGCCGTACGCCGCGCAGCTGACCGCTGAGGACGCAGGCCGCAAGGCGCAGGATCACGGGATGCGTGAACTCGACGTCACGGTAAAGGGTCCGGGTTCGGGCCGTGAGTCCGCTCTGCGCGCGTTGCAGTCGATCGGCTTCACCATCCGTTCGATCAAGGACATCACGCCGGTGCCGCATAACGGCTGCAAGCCGCGCAAGCGCCGCCGCGTATAAATTTTATTCGTCATCCCGGCGCAAGCCGGGATCCGGTACAACAGATTAGAAGATTCCGGCTTTCGCCGGAACGACACAGTAAAGGAAGCATCATGATCCAGAAGAACTGGCAGGAACTGATT
>CAKTCH010000157.1 GCA_934538895.1 uncultured Alphaproteobacteria bacterium | reverse complement strand
GTGTGATCGTTCTATCTGACGGTACGGTGCTGTGGGGCAAAGGTATCGGCGCGGAAGGCAAGGCGGTCGGGGAAATATGCTTCAACACGGCAATGACGGGCTATCAGGAAATATTGACCGACCCCAGCTATGCCGGGCAGATCATTACCTTCACCTTTCCGCATATCGGCAATACGGGCACCAACGCCGAAGATATCGAGACGATGACCCCGGCGTGCCGGGGGCTGATCCTGCGCGAGGATATTACATCGGATTCCAGCTGGCGCGCGAAAAACACCTTTTCCGGCTGGTTGCAAGCCCACAATATGAGCGGCGTGTGCGGTATCGATACCCGCGCCCTGACGCAGCTTATCCGCGATACGGGGGCGCCGAACGGCGTGATTTGCCACAGCGCCGACGGCACGTTCGATATCGAGGCGCTGAAGAAAGAGGCCGCCGCGTGGGCGGGGCTGGAAGGCATGGACCTCGCCAGGGAGGTTTCCTGCACCCAAACCTATACATGGAAAGAAACGCTATGGGACCCGCGCACGGGCCATGGCGTGCTATCCGATCCGGCTTATCATGTGGTGGCGATGGATTTCGGCGCGAAACGCAATATCCTGCGCTGTCTGGCGGCGGCGGGCTGCGCGGTAACGGTCGTGCCCGGCAATACCTCCGCCGAGGACATACTGGCGATGAAACCCGACGGCGTGTTTCTTTCGAACGGTCCCGGCGACCCGACGGCAACGGGCATTTATGCCGTGCCGACCATCAAGACGCTTCTGGATAAGAACATTCCGACATTCGGCATTTGCCTCGGGCATCAGTTGCTGGGGCTGGCGCTCGGCGGCAAGACGGCGAAAATGCCGCTCGGCCATCGCGGCGCGAACCATCCGGTGCAGGACCTTGAAACGGGCGCGGTGGAAATCACCAGCCAGAATCACGGCTTCTGCGTGATTCCGGAATCTCTGCCGGACGGGGTCGAGGCCACGCATATCAGCCTGTTCGATAAAACCAACGAGGGCCTGCGGGTAAAAGACAAGCCGGTTTTCTCGGTGCAGTATCATCCGGAATCGTCGCCCGGCCCGCATGACAGTCATTACCTGTTCCATCGCTTCGTCGAAATGATGGCGCGGCATAAACGGGCTGCCTGAATGATTATCGCTAAGGAATTCAAAATGACATTACGCATGATCGCTTTATTATCCACCGTCTGCCTGAGCCTTTCGGCCTGCAGCACGAATATGTCGCGCACGGACCGCGCTGTAATGGGCGGCGTTATGGGCGGCGCCGTCGGGGGTGCGGCCAGCCAGAGCGTCGGGGGCGCCGCAGCCGGTGCCGGTATCGGCGCCATTTTGGGGGCGGTGACTTACTGAGCTACGACCGGCACTATGCCGCCATAAACAAAGGCCCGTCTGAAAACGGGCCTTCGCTTTTTTTTGGATAACACACCTTCGGGATGCAAACCGCTGTTTGCCCGGTAAATTATTTAACTTAATATTTTTATGTTTTTAATTTTTGAATTAATGAAGTTATAGATCTTTCAGACCAAAAAAGCAACCTTTTCGTCATACCGCGCTTATAGGCGCACCTGCCCTGCTTTCACCCTCGTGCATTTTACGTGCGTAAGGGTAAGAAAGCGGTTGCCCCTGCGGCTTTATTCGCTTACACCATGGTTCTCGGTAGCCCCTTCTTCATTACCGAGAGTTTCATGCCCAAACGTACTGATCTTAAGTCCATCTGCATTATCGGCGCGGGACCGATTGTTATCGGCCAGGCCTGTGAGTTCGATTATTCCGGCACGCAGGCGTGCAAGGCGCTGAAGGAAGAGGGCTATCGCGTCATCCTCGTGAATTCGAACCCGGCCACGATCATGACCGATCCCGATTTCGCCGATGCCACGTATATCGAGCCGATCACCCCGGCGGTCGTCGCCAAGATCCTGGAGAAGGAAAAGCCCGACGCGCTGCTGCCGACCATGGGCGGCCAGACGGCCCTGAACACGGCGATGGCGCTGCATGAAAATGGTACGCTGGAACGCCTGGGCATCGAACTGATCGGGGCGCGCGCCGATGTGATCGACCGCGCCGAGGACCGCCTGAAGTTCCGTGACTGCATGGACCAGCTGGGTCTTGAAAGCCCCAAAAGTCAGGTGGTGAACACGATCGAGCAGGCGCGTGAAGCCCTGCCCGCGATCGGGCTGCCCGCCATCATCCGCCCGTCTTTCACCCTCGCGGGTACGGGTGGCGGCATTGCGTATAACAAGGAAGAATACGAGCGCATCGTGCGCGAGGGTATCGATGCCTCGCCGGTGAACGAAGTGCTGGTCGAGGAATCGGTCCTTGGCTGGAAAGAGTATGAGATGGAGGTGGTGCGCGACCGCAAGGATAACTGCATCATCATCTGCGCGATCGAGAATATCGACCCGATGGGCGTGCATACGGGCGACTCTATCACCGTCGCGCCCGCGCTGACGCTGACGGACAAGGAATACCAGATCATGCGCGACGCCTCGCTGAAGGTGTTGCGCGGGATCGGTGTCGAGACAGGCGGGTCGAACGTGCAGTTCGCGATCAATCCCGAAGATGGCCGGATGGTAGTGATCGAGATGAACCCGCGCGTCAGCCGTTCCTCGGCGCTGGCGTCCAAAGCCACGGGTTTCCCGATCGCGAAGGTGGCGGCAAAACTGGCCGTGGGTTATACGCTGGACGAGCTGGGTAACGACATTACGGGCGGCAAGACGCCTGCCTCGTTCGAGCCGACTATCGATTATGTGGTCACTAAAATTCCGCGTTTCGCGTTCGAAAAATTCCGCGGTACGCAAAGCACACTGACGACTTCCATGAAATCGGTAGGCGAAGTGATGGCGATGGGCCGCAGCTTCGAGGAGTCGATGCAAAAGGCACTGCGCTCGCTGGAAAAAGGCCTGAGCGGCTTTGACGAGATCAGCATCGGCGGCAGCGACACGCCGCACCCGGACGACATTCGCGCTGCCCTCTCGCGCCCGACGCCGCAGCGTATCCTGTACGTTGCACAGGCGTTGCGTCATGGTTTTTCGATCGATGACATTCACGGCATCTGCAAATTCGATAAATGGTTCCTTGAGCGCATCAAGAACATCGTCGATACGGAGAACCGGGTAAAAATTTCCGGTCTGCCCGTCGATAGCGAGGGATGGTTAAAGCTGAAGAAGCTCGGTTTCTCCGATGTGCGTCTGGCGAAGCTTATGAATGTCGAGGAGAAAGCGATACGCAAGGCGCGGCATAAATACAATGTGCGCCCGGTTTATAAACGCGTCGATAGCTGTGCCGCCGAGATACCGTCCGGCACATCGTATATGTATAGCTGCTACGAGGGCGACGGCGTAAACCCGGCGCATAACGAATGCAAGCCGACCGACCGCAGGAAAGTTTTCATCCTTGGCGGCGGGCCGAACCGTATCGGGCAAGGGATAGAATTCGATTATTGCTGCGTCCATGCGTCGCTGGCGCTGCGTGAGGCCGGATTCGAATCGATCATGGTCAATTGCAACCCGGAAACGGTCTCCACCGACTACGATACATCGGACCGCCTTTATTTCGAGCCGCTGACGGCGGAAGACGTGATTGAGTTGATCGAGGCCGAGCGCAAGAACGGCGAAGTGCTGGGCGTGATCGTGCAACTGGGCGGCCAGACGCCGCTGAAGCTGGCAACCGCGCTTGAAGAAGTGGGTATTCCCATTCTGGGCACGTCCGTCGATGCGATCGATCTGGCCGAGGATCGCGAACGTTTTCAGAAGCTGCTGCATAAACTGAAACTGCGCCAGCCGCCGAACGGCCTGGCGCGTTCCGAGAAGGAAGCTTTGCAGAAAGCGGAAGAGATCGGCTTCCCTATCGTCGTGCGCCCGTCTTACGTGCTGGGCGGCCAGGGGATGGAAATCGTTCACACCAAAGAGGAATTGCAGCGTTATATCGCGACGGCGGTGCGTATCTCGGGGAGCGCGCCGGTGCTGCTGGACCGTTACCTGCATAGCGCCATCGAGGTCGATGTCGATGCCTTGTGCGACGGCAACGATGTTTATGTATCGGGTATTATGGAGCATATCGAGGAAGCGGGCGTGCATTCCGGCGACTCTGCCTGCGTGCTGCCGCCGCACTCCCTGCCCTACAAGACCGTGCGCGAAATGGAGAAGCAAACGATTATTCTTGCCAAGGCCTTGAAGGTGAAAGGCCTTATCAACATTCAGTTCGCGCTGAAACGCAATCGCGATACGGGCGAGTTCGATATTTATATTCTGGAGGTGAATCCGCGCGCGAGCCGTACCGTGCCGTTCGTGGCGAAAGCGACAGGCGTGCCGGTGGCGAAAATCGCGGCGCGGCTGATGGCGGGGGAAAAACTTTCGGTTTTCCGCAACGCCGGCGTGCTGACAGGGATGCCGGACGGCCATACGGCGGTGAAA
>CAKTCH010000156.1 GCA_934538895.1 uncultured Alphaproteobacteria bacterium | reverse complement strand
CGCAAGCCTATAGACCTCACCGAGATCCCACCCGAATAACCACGGAGAAAAACCATGAGGACGACGACCGACAACCTGCAGGACAACGAGATCCCGGCGAAATTCAAAAATCCCGAAACGGGCGAGGTGCGATTGAACGACCTAGTGAAATCGTATAGCGAACTGGAGCGGAAATTATCCGGCCAGCCGCGCCCGCCCAAAAGCCATGACGAATATTGCGTCGATTGCAGTCACGGATTGTTCCAGCCGGACGCGGAATTGAACAAGCGGTTCCACGAGCGCGGCTTCACCAACGAGCAGGTGCAGTTCATTTACGATGTCGCCGCCGAGAAGATGGTGCCGATGATTATGGACGTCGCCGCCGATTTTCAGGCGGAGCGCGAGCTGGAAAAACTGGTCGAGCATTTCGGCGGGCCGGAGAAGTGGCAGCAGGTGGCGCGCCAGTTGCTGGCGTTCGGGCAAAAGAAACTGCCCGCCGATGTCCTCGATACGCTGGCTTCGAGCTATGACGGCGTGATCGCCCTGTACGGCATGATGAAGGGCGGGGGGCAGGTGTCGGTCAGCGAGTCCTTACGCGGTGATGGCGCGGACCGCGAAACGCTCGACCTGCAATCCATGATGCGCGACCCCAAATACTGGCGCGACCAGGACCCGTCCTTCATCGCGAAAGTGACGGAAGGGTTCAAGAAGCTTTACGGAGAGAAATAGAATGCTCGATGTAATGCCTGATGTCCGCTTCGCTGTAATCCAGTAAACGGCCGACGGCATATTCATATGCTTCATCGAACGGGCGGCGGCCTGCCAATGCTTCTTCATGAAAATGAAAGAAAGCATGGGCGCGCCATTCGTTTGCCTGGCTGGTGAAGCAGACATAGCGGACGGTCTGGCCGCCATGTGCGTAATCCTTGCCGAACCGTTTGATGATGCCTTCGGCTACATGAGGTACGAAAGCCCTTTCGGGTATGATATCTTCGGGAATATCTCCTTGCGCCGGAATGGCATCATGGAACAGGGCAAGATGCTTTTCGCCCTTGAGCATAAGGGCCAGTTCCTTGCCTTGATGCGGGCCGATCATGCCCCGGTATTGCGGCCGTTGTAATCCGCGATCACCGCGTCGAAATTTTGTGCGGCTTCCATGGGGAGCGGATCAAAGTGGACGGCGAAGGCGCTCTTGCCCTTGCGCATCACGGTGCCTGTGTGCGGGATTTCCAGCACGCGGTCGGAGAGGCGGAAACGCAATTTCATCGCGACCTGTTCGCCCTTGGCGAACAGGCGCTCGTCGCCCGCAAGCAGGATGCCGCTGGCGCTCCAGTTCGTGACCGGATACACCGTGCCGTCGATCTCGCAAATGCTGATATCGACGTCGCGGCGGGCGGCGCGCTGGACGTTGCCGGCGGTGTCGTTGCCGACATGCGCTTTCATATGGCGGAGCAGGGTCGAAAATTTCATGTATGTAAAATAGCAGAGTCTTTCGCATTTTTCACTTAAAAAGCGCTTGACATTATAGGATATTATTCCTATAATGAGCCATCAACACCAGAATTGCATCTATTTCGGACAACGGCTCGCCTTTCGGGCCGCCCAAACGCCTGTCGCTTCTATGGCCGCCTGAGCGCGCCAACCATGCATGCGGCTTTCCCATCAACCCTTAATCAGAATGAGGTAACACCAATGGCAGTATCCATTGACCAGGCCTTCGTGAAGCAGTTTGAGCGCGAAGTCCATGAAGCCTATCAGCGGCAGGGCTCTAAACTCCGCGGTACCGTGCGCACTATCGGCAACGTCAAGGGCGCGTCGACGACCTTCCAGAAAGTCGGCAAAGGCACGGCGTCCACCAAATCCACGCACGGCATGGTGCCGGTGATGAACCTGGCGCACAGCAAGGTCGAATGCGTGCTGGAGGACTATTATGCCGGCGACTGGATCGATAAGCTCGACGAGCTGAAAATCCAGCACAGCGAGCGCCAGATCATCGCCGCGGCAGGCGCGCATGCGCTGGGCCGCAAGACGGACGAGCTGATTATCCGCGCGCTGGACACGGCGTCCACCAACGTCATCACCGACGGCAACGTGGGCCTGACGAAGACGAAGGTCCTGAAGGCGTTCGAGACGTTTGGTGCGCTGGACATTCCGGACGACGGCCAGCGCTTCGCGGTGATCGGCTGGAAGCAGTGGAGCGAACTGCTGGCGATCGAGGAGTTTTCCAGCGCCGAATATGTCGGCGCCGACAACCTGCCTTATGCCGGTTCGGGCATTACGCAGGCCAAGACGTGGCTTGGCACGACGTGGATTCCCCACTCCGGCCTGCCGATCGACGGCAGCGACATCCGCACCTGCTATTTCTATCACAAGACAGCCATCGGCCACGCCGCCGGCTCGGAAGTGCAGACGGACGTCACATGGCACGGCGACCGCGCCGCCCACTTCGTCAACAATATGATGAGCCAGGGCGCCATCATGGTGGACGACACGGGCGTGGTGGTCATCGAATGCGATGAAACGCCGGACGCTTAACCGCCAGCATAAAGAGAAAGGAAATCTGATATGGCTCTTACTTTATCGAACCTCAGCGTGCTGGCCTATGCCAACAATTTCACGCTGTGGCATTACAAGACGACGGATCCAGCCGTGACGGGGACGGGGTATTTCAACAACGCCGCCGACATGATGAACGTCAACGACCTGATCATCGCCAACGTTAACACCGGCGCCAGCCCCTCGACGAAGTTCTACATCGTCACGGGCATTACCGCCGGCGTCGTCACGGTCGCGGCCTATTCCTAAGCCGCCCCCGCCTTCAAGGCCGTGAGGCTGGCGATTACCCCGCCCGATTCTGTTGTTCCGGGCCGGGCGGGGTTCTTTATTTTATATAATTATTTCAAATACTTAACGATTTCATTTGCACAATGTGGCGGGATCTTGTTAAGAAAGTGTTAATCAAAAAAAACAACGGCTTTGAGGGAACTTTTACCGTGGCTTCTGAAATGGGTATTTACTCTGTCGGTTACAACGGCG
Organism: uncultured Alphaproteobacteria bacterium; assembly: GCA_934538895.1. GTDB lineage: Bacteria > Pseudomonadota > Alphaproteobacteria > Micavibrionales > Micavibrionaceae > Micavibrio_C. Next base: position 1,414 of record CAKTCH010000156.1, on the reverse strand, counting down.
TATCGCCGGTCAATCATCTGGATTTCTGCCAGGCAGACGAGGCCGATATCGCTGTCGCCGCTGCCGTCCATGAAAAACTCGGCTCCGACCTTTCCGAGAAAGTGTTGAAGGTTTCCAAGAACAATCTGTTCGTCGTCGGTTATGATGCCGCCAGCCAGATTCACTCGGCTCATTTCGCCGAAGGCAAGCCGGCCCGCGATCTCGCTTCCGCCGGTCATATCGTTGTTCCGTTCCGTCAGGCCGCCGCGCCGGTTATGCGCCCGGCTCGCACGATGGGCTTCGCCCCGGCCATGGCCGCCTAAGCGACACAGAAAAACAAAGAATTCAAACCCGCCCTCGTGGCGGGTTTTTTTATTTCCACACACCAAAGGAGATTATCATGGCTTTGTCCGATATCGGGCTATGCGCCCACGCGCTCGTGCGCCTTGGCGCGGCGCCCATCACTTCGTTCGCCGACGGTACGGCGGAAAGCGAAATCGCGGCGATTTTATACCCCTCGGTGCGCGACGCGCTGCTCGCGGCCTATCCGTGGAGTTTCGCGACGGGGCAGATGGCGCTGACGCCGCTCGCTGGCAAGCCCGCCGCCGATTACCAGTACGCCTATGCGCTGCCGAACGATTTTCTGCGGGCGGTATCGCTCGGTTCAGGCGGGCGCGGGCGGGGACGTCATTACCGCATCGCGCGCGGCGAGCTGCATTGCAACGATTCCGCCGTGACGCTCACCTATATCTTCAAGCCGGAGGAGGAGGAATTCCCCGCCTGGTTCGACGCGGCATTGATTGCGCGCCTCTCGGCGGAGTTCTGCATTCCCGTCACTGAAAACACCTCGCGCGCCGAGACGCTCGCCCGCCTGGCGGATACCGAGTTTTCCCGCGCCCGCCTGATCGACTCGCAGCAGGATTCCCCCGCGCGCCTCGAACACTTCAACCTCATTGATGTCAGGGGGTAGGCATGACCCGCGTCAGGCAGTCAAAAACTAATTTCACGCATGGTGAAGTCACGCCGCAATTACTGGGGCGGGGCGATCTGCGCGCCTATGAGAACGGCGCGAAGATGCTGCGCAATGTTTATATCTATCCGACGGGCGGCATTACGCGGCGGTCGGGCCTTGCCTATATCGACACGGCGCCGGGGAACGGGCGGCTGATATCGTTCGAGTTCAACACGCAGCAAACCTATCTTCTGGTGCTGACCGATGCGCGGATTGATGTATATCTGCAAGGGGTGCCTGTCCAGACGCTCTCCGCGCCGTGGAACGCAGGGCAATTATCGCAGGTCGCGTGGACGCAAAGCGCGGACACGCTGCTGCTATGCCATCCCGACGTGCCGCCGAAAAAGCTGGTGCGCGCGAGCGGCAGTTTCGCGCTGCAAGACTGGGAATATTTCACGGATAATAACGTCATCCACCAGCCGT
>CAKTCH010000155.1 GCA_934538895.1 uncultured Alphaproteobacteria bacterium | reverse complement strand
CGCTGCCGCTGGGCGATCTGGCGGCCACGCGTCAGGCGGGGGATTTCCTGCCGCGCGCCCGGCCTTATTGGAACGTGCAGGCTCTGGCGCAGAAGCCGCCGCGCCGCGTCAGCGAATCCGAAGCGCTCGCAGGGCTGGAAGATGTCCTTACCCTCGCCACGCGCCAGCGCATGATCGCCGATGTGCCGCTGGGGGCTTTCCTTTCCGGGGGGATCGATTCTTCGCTGGTCGTGGCGCTGATGCAGAGAAACGCAACGCAGCCCGTGCGCACCTACAGCATCGGTTTCGCCGAGGCCAGCCATAATGAAAGCGATTATGCGCGCGCGGTGGCGCGGCATCTGGGGACGGACCATACCGAATTCACGCTCACCGCCGCAGAAGCCCGCGCCGTCATCCCGCAGCTTCCTGATATCTACGACGAACCCTTTGCCGATTCCTCGCAGATTCCGACATGGCATGTCTGCCGCCTCGCGCGACAGTCGGTGACGGTGGCCTTGTCCGGCGACGGCGGCGATGAAGGGTTCGGCGGTTATAACCGTTATCTGCTGGCGCGCTACGTGTTTCCGCCGCTGCAACTGATACCGCCCTTCGTGCGCCGCCGGATGGGGGCGCTGCACGGCAAAATCGGGCATCAGAATGCGCGGCGTTTCCTTGAAGTGTGCAGCGCGGGCGATTCCGCCGCGTTTTACCGCCGCATTTTTTCCTACTGGCAGGATACGTCCGCCGTGCTGCGCGCGGGGCGTTCGCCCGATATGTTGTTGCCGCCGCCCGAGCGCCATATCGTGCGCTATATGATGATGGCGGATGCCATGACGTATCTTCCTGACGATATCCTGGCGAAGGTCGATCGCGCCAGCATGGCGGTATCGCTGGAAACGCGCGCGCCGCTTCTCGACCATCGCGTGTTCGCCTATGCGTGGTCCTTGCCCGACGACCTGAAAGTGCGGCACGGTCAGGGCAAATATATATTGCGGCGGCTTCTGGCAAGGCATGTGCCTCTGGAATTGTTCGACCGGCCCAAGCGCGGTTTCGGCGTGCCGCTGGCCGACTGGCTGCGCGTGCCGCTGGCGCCATGGATGCAGGACATGCTCTCGCCCGACCGGTTGCAGGCGCAGGGGCTTTTCAGGCCCGAGGCGGTCGCACCGCTGGTACAGGCGCATCTGGCCGGTTCTCATGACTGGTCCTACAGGTTATGGGGCCTGCTGATGTATCAGTCATGGCATGAGCGCTGGCAAAACAACGCTTCTGTTTCACATAAGGTTGCGCATAAGGGCTAAAACCGTCTGGCGCGTTCCTGAAAAACAGGTACACTTTAAGCCGTCATTCTATAAAGGAGATGCCGATGTCAGACTATGAGAATAAATCCTTCGATGTGCAAAAACTGAAATCCCAGATGGAATCAAAGATCAAGGCCTTGTGGGCGGGCGAAGTACCGCTGTTTGAAACCTTCTGGATTTATTATTTTGCCGTCGTAGTGGTGCTGCAACTCGTCGGCGGCGCTTTCGGCGCTTTATGGTTCCTTTTTTTCGTGGTGTCTCTGGGCTGGGCCGGTTTCATGGTCAGGCCGATCTGGCTGGCGTCCGATAAATACGCCGGACCGAAGCACTGGGCCATGCTGGCCAAAATCGCGGCTATTTTGATCGCGATCGGCATCGTTACGGCGATCTTCTAGGGCGATTTTTTCAGGCAGGGATAAGGGCCGCTATCATATCCGGCCTTTTTAAACGCGGCCTGTAAAATTGATCTCCCCGGCGAATGTTGTTATAGAGCTATCTCCATTCGATCGTTCTCGGGGGAGAGTATAATGAGATTATCTGCTGAACGCATCCGTTATGCGGTTTCATGGCTGGCGTGGCCGGTGATTTTCGGCGGGGCCATGGTTATTACCGGCATCGGCTTTGCGTACGACCAGCCGATTATCGGCTTCAATATCGGCTATCTGTTTCTGGGTTTAAGCCTGTTTACCCTCGAACGCCTGATGCCGCATGAAAAACGCTGGAACAACGACGACGGGCAGACATGGGCCAGCATCGCCCATACGCTGACCAGCAAGGGGACGGTGCAGGCGATTTTCGTGTTCAGCGCGGTGCTGGGCCTGACGTCCTATATCACCCCCGCGGCTGCCCCGGGCCATGGCGTCTGGCCGCGCGAATGGCCGCTGTTCATACAGGCTTCGATGGGCATCGTCGCGGCGGAATTCGCGCTTTACTGGGGGCACCGCATCGCGCATGAATGGCCGCCTTTGTGGCAGTTCCATGCCATCCATCACAGCGTGACGCGCCTTTGGGTGCTGAACACGGGGCGGTTTCATTTCATCGACAGCCTGAAAAGCATTCTCGGCGGCATGGCTGTCCTGCTGCTGCTGGGCGCGCCGATGGAGGTGTTTCAATGGCTGGCCGTGGTGACGGCCTTCATCGGGATGCTGACGCACTGCAATGTCGAAATGCGCTTCGGGCCGATTTCCTATGTCTTCAATACCCCCGAACTGCATCGCTGGCATCACAGCCGCGATCTGCGCGAGGGCGACAAGAATTACGGCGAGAACGTGATGATCTGGGACCTGATCTTCCGCAGCTATTTCCGCGAGAACCGCCGCCCGCCGGAAAATATCGGCATTCCGCAATATATGCCGCCGGGCTTCCTGCAACAGCTGGCTTTTCCGTTCGTGCGTCTTTACAGGCGGCAGCTTAAAACCGTGTATCCGCCGGGCTACACGCCACCGTCCTATAAGGCCATCCGGACGGAAAAATCAACTTAAGCCTCCGACAGGCCTGATTTTTCTTTTCGCTTTGCAAATGCCACCTGATGTTGCATACCTGTGTATATAACAACGGGTATATCCATGGCGAAAACAGCCTTCATCACAGGGATTACGGGGCAGGACGGCGCTTATCTGGCGGCGTTCCTGCTGGGGAAAGGCTATCGGGTCCATGGCATCCGCCTGTATGACGCCACCACCGACACGCAACGCCTTGAAACTGTACTGCGGCAATATCCCGGCCATTTCCATCTCCATTACGGTGATATGACGGACGGCACGGCGCTTTTCCGCCTGCTCTGCGCGATCAGGCCCGATGAGATTTATAACCTGGCGGCGCTCAGCCATGTAAAGGTCAGTTTCGACCTGCCGGAGGCGTCCGCGCAGATCAACGGCCTGGGCACGCTGCGCCTGCTCGAGGGGGTGCGCACGTTGCAATTGCCCGCGCGATTTTATCAGGCTTCCAGTTCCGAAATGTTCGGCAACGCGCCCGCGCCGCAGAACGAGGATACGCCGTTCCAGCCCTGCAGCCCCTATGGCGCCGCCAAGCTTTATGCTTACTGGCTGGTGCGTACCTATCGCCAGTCTTACGGCCTTCATGCCACCAACGGCATTTTGTTCAATCATGAAAGCCCGTTGCGTGGTGAGGAATTCGTCACGCGCAAAATCACCCGTGCGATCGCGCGCACGGCGGCGGGGCAGGGTGACGTGCTGAAACTCGGCAATCTCGACGCGCGCCGCGACTGGGGCCATGCCCGCGACTATATCGAAGGCATGTGGATGATGCTACAGGCCGATCAGCCCGATGATTACGTGCTGGCCACGGGTGAAACGCATTCCGTGCGCACCTTCGCCGAAACGGCCTTCGCATCTGCGGGGATCGGCATCATGTGGCAGGGGCAGGGGATGCAGGAAAAAGGTTATTGCCGCCGCAGCGGGCGTCTGCTGATTGAAATCGATCCCGCGCTGTTCCGCCCCGTAGAGGCGCATTGCCTGTGCGGTGACGCGGCGAAGGCGCGGGCGCGGCTGGGCTGGCGGCCCCGCACGCCTTTCGCGGCGCTGGTGCATGAAATGGTGCACGCCGATCTCGATCAAAACGGTAGCGATAACGGGGAGGCGTTATATGACCCTGCCGCGGCCTGAGCGCATATGGGTGGCCGGGCATAACGGCCTTGTCGGGCGGGCGCTGGTGCGGGCGCTGCCGGCTGAGAATCTGATTACCGTGGCGCGGCAGGAACTGGACCTGCGCGATCAGGCCGCCACCAAACGCTGGCTGGCCGATCATAAACCCGATGCCATCATCATGGCGGCGGGCACCGTGGGCGGTATCGGCGACAACAAGGCGCGGCCCGCCGATTTCCTCTACGACAATATGATGATGGCGGCCAACGTCATCCATGCGGCCCACGAAACCGGGGTGGGGCGCTTGCTGTTCCTCGGCTCCTCCTGCATTTATCCGCGCGCGGCGGCGCAGCCGATCATGGAAGATTCCTTGCTCGCGGGGCCGCTGGAACCCACGAACGAGGCCTATGCCGTCGCCAAGATCGCGGGCATCAAGTTGTGCCAGTCCTATCGCCGCCAGTATGGCGCGCGCTATATCGCGGCCATGCCCTGCAATCTTTACGGCCCGCATGACCGTTTCGACGAAGGCCGCTCCCACGTCATTCCGGCGCTGATGCTGAAGATGCAC